>QHXD01000032.1:5395-14429 GCA_003223895.1 Acidobacteriota bacterium | reverse complement strand
ACGAATTTCGCGGAGTTCTTTTTGAACTGCACAATTTCCTCCTCAACGATGGACGGAATGCTGTAGCCGCCGGAACCCATGCGTGAACAATCGATCTCGTCGCCGCTGTCCACCAGCGTGATCGGCCCAACCATCGCTCCGGCGTTCTTGGCGTAAAGATGGAGCTCTTCCCTCATCGAGTCGAGCGATACCTCGACGTCTTCGATGACCGGGTCGCACTCGCTCTGTGTGTCGAAAGTCTCTTCGCTCGTGCCTTCGATCGTGTGCTTCAACAGGTAGAAGAGACCGCGGATGCTCGTCGTCTTTCCTTGTTCGATCAGTTGCTTGCATCCGGAGCCGACCAGCAGAGTCTGCATATAGCTCCTGGCCTGGCCCAGATTGAAAAGCTCGCGGCGGCTCTTGCCGGTGCCCATTTCGATGATCCGTTTCGACTGGTTGAAGCGCACGTTGGAAAGGGAACGAGACGGAATATCGACGTGCGGCGCCCTGCCGCGTTCTGCAGACTGCACCACGCTGTCAGCAAGACCGCGAATCGAGCCAAGGGTTTTCTTGTCTTTGGTGGTGAGACTCACCTTACCGGAAGTTTTGGTGGTCTTCTTTTTGGCCATGAGCAACTTTCTTTAACCACAAAGACACAAAGGAATTAGCCGCCAATGACGCGAATTACGCGAATGGGCGCATAAGAAATCGTTGATGCGCCCATTCGCGTAATTCGCGTCATTGGCGGCTAATTCCTTTGTGTCTTTGTGGTTAAACATTCGGTTTCTCCTCCTCAGGATTCACAATCAGGACATTCTCCCCGAAATCCTCGTCGGATGAATCTGTCTTCTTGCCGCTGCCATCGAGCCTGGTGTCGGCCTCGGCCGTTTTGCGTTTCGCGACGTGCAGCAACCGGCCATACAATTCTTTTCTGGAGCGGTCGCCGTAATCCTTGATCGAGGCAACGGCCGAGGCGACCTCGCCAAGGTACCGTAAGAAAATCTCCCGCCGTTCTCCTTCCTGGCGGACGCGGTTGCGGCGATTGAGGTACATCGCAAGCTTTCGCCCCACGGCCTGCAGGGCAAGCCGCAACTCTTTCGTCACCTCGGGATATGACGCGATTGCCTCTTTCGATTCGCTCGTGAACGGGACCCAGACGCTGGCCATGTGCACCATCACTGTGACCGGGCCGGCCGGCAGCTGGCCGCGGGACTGCGACAGGCCGTAGCTCCGCCAGTTATTGGCGATCATCGCCTGCGTAATGGCGCACGCCGCGGGCTGAAACTGCAAGGGTACGCGATTGGCATACCGCAACACCTGCATCGACTCTCCTTCACTCAGGTTCACGTTTTTCATCGCCGCGTGGAGTTGCCCGATGTCTTCCTTTTCCAGCTTCGCAGGAGTTTGCCGCGAACCCATTTTCGCTTCCGACAGAATCTTCTCGGCGCCTGCCGGGCCAATGCCATCGAAAGTCGTGAGCAGGAATTGTCTGAGGGAACGAGCGTCGCTTTCCGCCAGTAGTTCGGTCAGCGTCTCCAAAGTAACCTTCTGTGTGGAACTGGCGCCGCCATAAGCCAGTCCAACTTCGATCAGAAACGGGTTCCCACGATACACGGACGGCGGCCGTGTCGCCGCGCAGAAGAACTCGCCCGGCACCTGCTGGTGTAATCCCTTGAGGATCAGCGCTTCGCCGATGGGCGAGATGCAATCGGTCGCAGGCGCGCTGATCTTTGTGTTCTGAATCGCCTGATAGAGAGCGTCGGCTTCCTGGCGTCCGATTCGTTTGGGATTCGATCTGGTGCTGATCTTCGCGGTGTCGCAAATCTGCTTCGCGACCGCAGAGCTGACGCGCGAGAACGACTCGGTCAGGAACTGCGCCATCGTGCTTGTGTCCGTGTCCTTGAGCATCGTCACCAGCCGGCCCAGCTCAATGCCGTAAGGATGGGGCTTGATCTCACGAGGTTCGGGGGGAAGCTGGTCCGTCGATCTCGAGTAGGTTTTCTCGTTACGCTCCGGATCGGTGTAATGAATCGTGACGTGCGGATTTGCAATGGCCGTCTGTTCCAGATATTCATCGACGCTGCCGCGGCCGCGCATAAACCGTCCTTCAAGCTCGATCGTCACACGAGTGCCGCTCCGCAGTTCCGGGACCCATTCGATGCCGTGATCGGCAATATACTTGTTTCCCTTTTCGCCGGAGGGAATGTCTTCGCCGTCTCCCTTGCCATTGATGATCTCCGGCAGGTTCCGCTTCGTGTCGATTTGAAGTTCGAAGTAATGGGCCGGTTTTCTGGGCGACGTCATGGAGATGATCTTGACCGGTTTACCGGTCGTGAGCATCCCGTACATGCCCGCGGCGCTGATTCCGATTCCCTGCTGGCCGCGGCTCATCCGCAAGCGGTGAAACTTCGACCCGTAAAGGAGCTTGCCGAATATCAACGGGATCTGTTTCTTGACGATTCCGGGCCCGTTGTCCTGCACGCCCACTTTGAAGCGATTGGTGCCGGTGGTTTCGATGTGCACCCAGATTTCCGGCACGATCCCGCCTTCTTCGCATGCATCCAGCGAATTGTCGACGGCTTCCTTTACTGCCGTGAGCAGCGCTTTGCGCGGGTTGTCGAATCCCAGCAGGTGTCGATTCTTGGCAAAAAATTCGCTGACCGAAATGTCGCGCTGTCTCGCCGCCATCGCTTCGGCGGTGACTCGGCGCTTGGGTGGACGCTGTGGAACAGGTTCAGCCGGCGGCGCGACGCTACTCGAACCGGCGTCGTTGTTCTTAGGCATATGTTCGCTGCTTTCCATTGTACCGGGCTTCACCGCGGATTATTTCTCTAAAGAAATCCTCCCGTTTTGCCGACTTGTAATTAATGACGACAGACCGCGGACATCGACCGCGGGAGGAGACCAAATGACAGTGACCTGTCCACGGTGTAGCTCCAAAAATGTCCGTATGTCGTTGTGGCAGTGGCCGGATTTGCTTCACAGACTGATTCTGCGCCGAGCCTACCGCTGCCGCGACTGCCGCTCTCGCTTCAGGACATTTTGTTGGATTTTTTGAACAGGTGTGAATGAATTGTCGGGCGCGATGATTCCCCTCCTAAGTTAGGAGGGGTGGCTGCGCCATCAAGAAAATGCCGCGAAGCCACCTAAATTGGCGCAGACGGGGTGGTTCCTTAGGGGAAACGTCCAAGTAATGGCTTTGGAACCACACCGCCTGCTCGGCCTTTTCTGGAATTTAATGGCCTCGCAGGCACCCCTCCTAACTTAGGAGGGGAGTTTCAAAACGTGCAAATAGACCGCCGCTACAGCTCACCCTTCGTATTGGAGTACGTTCAAGCCCGCATTCCAATCACTCACATACAGAAGTCCATCCGTGGTGACATAGATATCGGCAGCCTTGGCAGCGAGCGCAACGTTCGGCCGCGGATCGATCAACCGCTTCGGTGTCGGCGGTACCCAAAAGGCAATTTCCTTTGGCGCGAATGCGTCCTTGATATCGAAGACGCGCACGCCGGCATTGTTGTAGGTTGCGAAGATGGTCTCCTCGCTGCGGTAGCTCCCGGGCCGATTCTCGTGGAGGTTGTGCGGCCCGAAAGTGCCCAGCGCGCAGAAGTTCCTCTCTTTGGGAGTCGGCAGAGTAGCGATCGTCACCGGGTTTTGCGGCGTGCGCACATCCACGACGAATGTATAAAACGTCCCCTTGGCGCACATTTCGGCGTTCGCTTCGTCTGCCGCTATCACCAGATTGCGGCCGGGCAATGGCAGCGTCGTGTGCGTACCGCCGGGAAAAGGCGGAGACCAGTTGAGGCGGGAGAGCAGTTTCGGCTGGGTGGGGTCGCTGATATCGTGGACCGTCAAACCGCCATCGCGCCAGGCGCCGTAGCCGCGATCGCCGGCCGTGAGCATGTGATGCAGGGCCACGCGGCGGCCCGCAGGCAACGTTGACGTCTCGCCCGCCGCGCGATTCATGCCGGGCAGCCACCACCGCGACACAATCTCGGGCTTCGTGATGTTCTTGAGATCGACAATGCAGAGAATATGGTCGCTGAAGCCGTCGAAATGCGCGGCAACGTAGGCGTATCGTCCGCCCGGCCACCAAAGGCGATTGATGCCCAGGCCCGGCATTTCGAGAAAGGCAATCTCCTTCATCTCCGGGGGATGGGAAATGTCGTGAATGCTCAGGCCTGAACGGAATTTCTTGCGATTGGTAATGCTGTCTGCAAGCGCGTTCTCGAAATAACCGCGAATGTTGTCATAGGACTGCATCGCCACAATGTTCGCGCCATTGGCGAGCAGGAGCATATCTTCCGCAACCTGGAGGTGATGGGTACGTGTGAAGTCGCCTCCTGTGAAGAATCCTACGGGCTTCAACCGGCGCGGATCGGCGGCATCGAGGATGGTCAGGCCGTTGCTGAACATGTGGCCGACGTAAAGATGGCGGCGGTTGAGCATAATCTGGACGCTGTCGGGACGGCCGCCAAGATCGCTGTACGCGAGATGACGGATGCGGCGGCCTATGCCCTGCGCCGGAACCGGAGTTTCCTGCGCCGCGCGCTCTGCCTGAGGCAAGTACGACAGCGCTGCCAGACCGAGCAGACTTTTCATATGTTCGCGACGAGTCACGGTGTTCATGTTGTCCCCCATTCTACTTCGCCCACAAATTAGTGTTTCCGTACGCATCGACCGCCCGGCGCACGTCGTCAAATGTAACCAGATTCCCGTGTATCGGAATAACCTGCTCGACATCGAGCCTCAGCCGCTGCACCGCTTCGTAGAAGTGCAGGAGAAAGGACAGGCCGCCCGGCGGGTCGTTTGGGTTGTTCGGCGATGTATAGGAATCGGCCTCGATCAAGATCTTTTCCTTTGGAAGGAACACCATGAGCATCCCGGCGTTGTGCATGTTTCCGGCATAGTGATACATGATCAACTCGCGCGAGCCATCCGTCAGCGTCCGGCTGCCCACTAATCCTTCCAACACCGGCTTGCGGCCCGACCTGGCCAGGCGGTCGGGATTGATCGTGCGCGGGTTTGCCCACACCTGTTCGAAATAGGGGACATTGGCGGCGTGTGTAATGATCGTCGCGCCTTCCGCAGCGTAGGTGCGCAGTCCGCCGACATGATCGAAGTGTGAATGCGTGTTGACGACGTACCTGATGGGCTTCCCCGGAATCACCTTCTTGAAGGCTTCCATCACCGCGATCGATCGCGCCTCGGTTTCCGGAGCCTCTACGACGACAACATGATCCCGAAATTCCACCGCGACACTCCTGGCACCGCCCGGCGCGATCCAGACGCCATCCGAGATCTTCTCCGTCTGGACGGCCTGCGACACCGGCGACGCCGTTTGCCTGATGCTTGCCGGCACCTCGAATGCGGCGGCGACGTTCGGCTTCACGCTGGTAATCGTCACGTCGAGTACCGGATATCCGCCCCCTCGCTGGACAATGTGGGTTGGGAATTTCACACCACCGAAATCTTTGTAATCTCTGAAGACGGCTTCGAACGTCGTGTCGCCAAGAACCGGATTATCGAACCACGTTACGATCCGTTCGACGAGGTTCTGCTCATTCAACAATCCTTCGAACTTTGCCTTGTTCGGAGCAGTGAATGAGATCGCTGTTTTCTTTGCGCCACGGACCGTCTCCGTTTTCACGGTTGCGCCGCTGGCGATGGCTGCCTTGATAAAACCGTGAGGGGTCAAGCGGATTTGCGCCAGCCTTCCGTCAACAGCTGTCCGCATATCACGTTCAGCCGCCGCGGGCGTTGCGTTCTCCCCGGAAACGTCCCACGCGTAGTTGCCGCTCAGAACCCAAATCTGCCGCAGTTCACCGACGAGCGGCTGAAAGCCTCCGCCGCGCGGAGGATTCTCCGCCTGCTGGCGCCTCCGATCGTCGCGCATCGCTGGGATGGTGTAATCGATTGTCATCGTGTACCTGGGCAAGCTGAACCTTGGCCAGGCATTGTTTCCGTCATAGGCCTGACCAAACATGAAATCGGATCCCCTTCCGGAAAACTCAATCGACCTGAGGCTGGTGGCGCCAAGCGCTGTCGCGGCGGCGTCGAGTGTTGTCTTGACGTCTTGCGCGCGGGCCGTCACATCCCAGAGGCCGATCACTGCAAGCGCGATGATCAAGGTTCTTTTCATACCTTCCTCCCGCTATTTCACGTGACTTATTGCCGGCATCTTATCAGATGCTCAAGCCGGGTAAAACTTCCGGCAAAGCTTCCGCTCTCCAGCGACAAAAGCTCTAAAACTGAAAGTCTCATCCTTGGAAGGAAAGGGTTTCCCTGTCTGGCAAGAAGATTGCCCGTCTAATAAGTATTGAGAAGTGTGTGCCTGCTTCGTGCACGCGCCTTGCCACGATTCAGCGCAGGCTTCAAAAGGAGAAGAAAAAATATGACAAGCACCAAATCAAGCTTCGCTTTCAATTCAGTTGCACGTCTGCTGATTGGAGCGATGATTTTGAGCTTATGCATTGCCACCGGCGCCAGCGCACAGGTCGGAACAATTGATGCTGGCACCACGCTAAATGTGCGAACTAATCAAACAATCGATGTCAAGGAAAACAACGGGCAAACTTTTTCCGGAGTCGTCGACCAGGATGTGATGAACAGGCAGGGCACAGTTGCCATTCCACGTGGATCGAACGTCGAACTGGTCGTCAGGAACGTCTCGAACAACGAGATGGCGCTGGATGTGAATGCCATTACGGTCAACGGGCAACGTTACACGGTTGACACGCAGGACAACGTCATCAACTCTCAACAAAAGGAAGGTATCGGAGCGAACAAGCGCACCGGCAAATATGTCGGCGGCGGCGCAGTGCTCGGCGCAATAGTTGGCGCTATCGCCGGAGGCGGAAAAGGAGCCGCGATCGGCGCGGGTGTTGGCGCCGGAGCAGGAGCCGGAGCTCAGGTCCTGACTCGGGGCAGGAGCGTAAATGTTCCAGCCGAATCCTTGTTGACGTTCCGTTTGCAGCAACCGCTGCAAACAGGATTCGCCGCCAGCAGCGATGCCCGGCGTTATAAGCCAGGCTATAACAACAATGACTACAACAACAGCGCAGCTTATCGCGCAGGCCTCGCGGCCGGCCGTTCGGATTCGGACCGCAATCTGGCTCGGAATTCGCGAACTTCTCGCTGGACAGGCGCGCAGGATCGCCGTGATTACCAGACAGGATACGACCGCGGTTATGACGGCACAGCGAACAATACCTCAATCAACAACGGCAACAGCAGCAGTAGCAACGGCACCGGCAGTATCCATGTTGGATCGGACAACAACGTTACCTGGCAGGCGCCGGCTGCGGCCCGCGTTTACGTTCGAGCAGACAATGATCCGGAACAGCTCTTCGCTGATGGGCAGTCGGGAACTCAGGCAGCGCCCTGGATTATGGATGGTCACACGTACCTCTTCATGTTGAGAGACCAGAACGGGAACGAAATTGCCAGAGACCGGGTTGACCTCCGGCGATCGCGCAGATACAACAGATAGGCTGTCTTAGGCCTTAAACACAAAGAATTAGCCGCGAATTACGCCGATTACGCGAATGGGGCGCATCAAGAATTGTTTTTTGCGCCCCATTCGCGTAATCGGCGTAATTCGCGGCTAATTCTTTGTGTTTAAGGCCTCATCAATGCAGATTCGCGGTGCGCCCTTTGATGGTAGCCGCGAGCAACCGCAGGTGAACCGCATCAGGTGCAGCGGCCGTACCGGCATCACGCTGCAACTGGTTCACCAGCGCATCAAGTTGACGGATGAAGGCGGCTGCGCCTTTGTCGCCGCTGCTCCGAAGTTTGTCGGCTCGGGCAAGAGTGTCCGTCACGGTGTGGGCGCGCTCGGGCTGGATGCCCTTGCTGCGAACGAGCTGATCGAGGTAGGCGCGCGCCACGACGGAGCTTGCCGGCCAGATACTCCGCTTCTGTTCCTGCGCATTGAGCTCGTCGGATCGAACGAGATTCGCGGCGTCGATTTCGTTCTGCGACAAGTACTGGCTGGGTATCAATTTGAACACATCGATCCCGCGGGAGATCTCGGACCCGTAAATGTAACCGTTATACCAGTAGGTCGACCAGTACCCACCCGTGATCAGGTCCTTCGCATCGATCGGACCGCGATCAAAGAATGCGATTTCGAAGGGGTGCGCCCCGTCCGTGAAGTCGAACACCGAAACGCCGCCCTGGTACCAGGCTTGAACCATGATGTCGCGTCCAGGCACCGGGATGAGTGAGCCGTTGTGGGCCACGCAATTCTCCTGCTCGGTTTGCGGCGCCGGCATCTTGTAATATCCCGCGAAGCGCATCTTACGATCGACGATGTCGAAGATCGCATCTGCTCCCCACGTCGGCGGATCGATCGCCCGGCAGCGGGGACGCGTGCCGCCGCCCCATTCGTCAGTGCGTTGTTGAACGTGGCCGAGTGCCAGTACGCGAAGTTTTTGTCGGTCACCTGGTCGAGCCTCACCGGATGCACCGGATCGGAGATGTCCATCAGAATGCCGTTTCCCGAACACGCGCCCGCAGCCAGGCCGATCTCGGGAAAGACCGTGATGTCATGGCACTGATTGGTCAGGCGAGACGTCTGCGTCCCCGGTCCGAAGTTGCCTCCCGGCCAGAGTCCCGCTATCACACCGGTTGCCGGATCGGCAAAGATCCGCGGGCGGTTGACGATGCGCGCGTTCTGAGGCGCGGCGAGGGGCACCTGGATGACATCGATGCTGAAGAGCGCGGTGTTGGGATCCTCTTTGGGGTCCTTGGCGGAGCAGCCTGCAAGCTCCTCGCCGGAGCGGACTGCGCCCGTACCGGATCCGTAGATATAGAGGTTCGCCTTGTCCTTCGCATCAGTCACCAGCGTGTGCGTATGCGACCCGCGGCAGGTCTGAACGGCGGCCACTTGTTTGGGATTCCTGAGATCGCTTATATCGAAGATACGCACGCCACGAAAACGCTCCGCGCTGACCGGCGCCTGAACGCCCTGCGTGCCACAGTCGATGCGGCCGAGGGTCTGTTCCACCGACATGACGAGCAGATTGCCGTGGATCGACACATCACCCTG
>QHXD01000032.1:0-5350 GCA_003223895.1 Acidobacteriota bacterium | reverse complement strand
CCGTGGAAATTGCCCATCACGAGATGCTCTCGACTGAACGCGATATCCGAGTTCGCGAAGTTCAGGCCTGACGGCTGCGGTTGCGGAGGCGTTCCTTCGGGCGGGGCCGGAGGCTCCGCGGCGGCCTGTCCCTGATTATTTTGCGAGTTGGGTGGGGGCTCTGGCGGCGTTGGACTGCCGGCCGGCGCCTTGGGATCGAAGAAACCATCCGGCTTGGGCAGGCTCCGGACGAGCTCCATGTTTCGGATAGCGGTCCCGGCATCCTGAAAGCCCGGCTTGAGTCCGACGCGGGGATCGGCCGCTGTCGCGGGTCGCTGCTGCGCGCCTCCCTGGGAAACGAGCACGAGCAGGATGGTGGAGAAACACAGAAACCAGGTGGCGGCGGATTTCATTTCTGAAGCTCCTTGAGCATTATGCTCATGCGATCAATCTCTGCGCGCTGGTCGGCATCCACGTCGGACGCGAACGCGAAGATCTCCGACTCCTGACCGGCGCCGGCATTGGAAAAAAGTTCATCTACCATGATCAGGGCGCCGGCGTGATGTTTGATCATGAACTGGAGGAAAAGCTGATCGAACGCTGTACCCCTGGCTTCTGCAAGCCGGTCCATTTCCTCCGGCGTCAGCATGCCCGGCATCAGGGCGGCGCCGGGCATGTGGTGCGCATGCTCGTCCGGCACGTCCTGGCCGCGGACGCGCAGCCAGCGTTGCATCATCTTGATTTCATCCGCCTGTGATAGCTCGATCCGAAGGGCAAGCTTACGCATGTCCTCGCTCGAGGTCCGCGTGGATAGCAGAGTGGTCATATCGAGAGCCTGTGCATGATGGCCGATCATGCCCTGCATGAATCGCACGTCCGCACCGGTGTATTGGACATGCGACAGATCAAGGGCCTGATCGGGAGCAATAACCCGGCTCGGCGATCCCGGTGCGCCAGGCTGAACGATCGGAGGAACGGACGAATCCGAGCGGAGATCGATCGTGTGGCACGACGCCGTGTAAACGAAGATTAGAAAGATTGCGGCAAACCGCGTCACGATCTTCACTTGTCCGCGAATCATAAACTGAAATGATGCACAATGACTTGACTTTCTGCACGGCCTTTGCCCGTTTGTAAAGAAAGCTTTATAGTTCTAACCATCGATCCAAATCCACGTCGAATGACAAGTGAAGCGAACGCTTACAATCGTCGTAATCTGCCTGTTCCTGCAAACGGCGGCCGTCTATGCCCGCAGCCAGGAGGACAAAACTGCCACCCGGCAGGACAAGACTGCAAACCGCGCGCAACTGCTTACAACCGCTCGAATTACAAAAATCGATACCAAGAAGAAAATCCTCACGGCCCGCACGGAAAATGATCACTCCAGCTCCAGTTCCACTCCAGCCGGAGAGCCGCAGGGTCCTGGCCGAAGAAGCGGGAGGGGCGGAGTCGGACGCCGGCGCAATGGCGGCGGTTTCCCGGGCGGCGGTACCCCATTTCCGGGAGGCGGCGGCGGGGGCAGGCCAAGTTCCACACCCAAGGATCAGGGCAAAGAGTTCAAAGTAGTCGTATCGGCTACGACAGCGATCAAAGAGGGCGAGAACAGTATCTCGTTTCTCAACCTAAACGTCGGTGATCACATTACGATTAAAGGCCTGCCGAAGGGCGGCGGCTCTGATCTGGAAGCCAGTGAGATCACATTAAATCACTAGAAAGTCGGAACCTTATGCAAAACCATATCCGCAGTTCTATTTACGCTATCTTGTTAATCGGCTTGTTGTTTGCGGGCTGCTCGAGTAACGCTCCTGCTCCCGTCGAGTCGAAAAGCACACCTGCCGATCAAAAGACAGCAGAAGCCCAACCGGCCCCACCGGCCGCTCCAGCCGAGCCCGCACCGGTTCGCACCGCGCCGGCGAGCCGAAACGCCCAAACCTGTGACATCAAAGCCGCCGGCTCCGGTACCGGTTACACCACCTCCGGCACCGGCTACTCCAACAGTTCGTTCAGAGCCGATCCCAGTACCGGCTCCGGAGCCTGTGCTGCCGCCTCCGCCGCCGGTTCGCGTCCCGGAGACACGGCAAGTGACGATTCCGTCGGGCACCCAGATAGCGGTGCGAATGATCGATTCGGTGGACTCGAGCAGTGACCATATCGGCCAGACGTTTCATGCCTCTATCGACTCGCCCGTGATGGTGGACAATCAAGCCGCGCTGCCGAAAAACAGCGATGTCTACCTGAAGCTGACGCAGGTCAGCTCCGCTGGTGATTTGCGCGGGCAAAGCGAACTGCAATTGGAACTCGATCGCATTCTCGTGGGAAGAAAATCCTATACGGTTGAAAGCAACGTGTACGAACAAACGGGCGCGTCGCAGGGGAAGAAAACCGTACGGAACGGTGCCATCGGCGCCGCCATTGGCGCAGCCATTGGTGCGATTGCCGGGGGCGGCAAAGGTGCAGCCATCGGCGCAGGCGTTGGCGCCGGCGGAGGCGTCGGCGTGTCGGTGCTGACAAAGGGCGAACAGGTTCGCGTTCCGTCTGAGACTCGGTTGGTCTTCAGTTTGTCGAAGCCGCTTGAAGTCACTGTGGCCAACAATCCTGCCTCCTCTGCTACGACGGGCCAGGATTTCTCGTCCGGTCCGAGAAGGCTCGAGGCGCCGCCGGAATCCTCCGACAGGGATAACCGGTTCGGCCCCTACCCTGGAACGCGTCGAGAGCGCCGGCCGTAGGTTAGCGGAAAGCACGGTCGTAAAAGAAATTAGCCGCGAATTACGCGGATTACGCGAATGGGGCGCATCAAAAATTCTTTCTTGCGCCCCATTCGCGTAATCCGCGTAATTCGCGGCTAACTTCTTTTACGACCCCATTTTCCGTTTCGTAACCTTGAATTACTCCCCAGCGTAAGCACATTATAGGTAGTGATGAAGAGGCTGGCTCCCGCCACATTTCTGCTGTTCTACACGTTCTTCGCCCTTGGTGCCCCTGCGGAGCGTACATCGAACTGGGCTGCAGAGCGGAAGCAGGAGTTTAAACACTTTAGCTCCAAGCCTGGCCTGCATGCTTCCGCATCCCGAAAGCATTCTCCGCATCAATCCCAAACGAAGCTGGTAGAGGACGGGTCTGTCCTGGTTTCCCTGTTCGTCCGTTTCTTCCATCCTCCAGATTCTGAAAGCGATCTTCACCACCTGCTATCCCAGACCGTTGCAACCCAGAACGGCCGCAGTATTTCTTCTCGAGCCCCCCCGACGATTCTTTAGCCCTGCCCCTGAACGCCCGGATTTTGCTGCGACTTCGCGGCTGAATTCGATTCTCTATTTCCTTACAGGTGTGACATATGAATCTGAAGTCGTTCGAAGAAGAAGCGGCAGAACTACGCAAAATCGAGGAGCAGAAAGCCGCAAGGAAGCCCGGAAAACCCCGATGGATTCTGCTTCTGCTTATTCTTGCAGGCCTGAGCTATGGCGCTTACCGGCTGTGGGGTACGTCGTTCAAGCCACAGGCAGCCGACGTTCCACAGGCTGACGCCGGTGGCGGGGGCGGAAGAGGACGCGGAGGACGAGGGGGCGGCGGTGGACGCGGCGTCGGAGCGCGCGGCGCGGCTGTCGTCACAATGGCGGCGCGCAAGATGGACATGCCGGTATACCTGCGGGGACTGGGGTCCGTGGCTGCGTCAACTACCGTCACGGTCCGAAGCCGGGTGGACGGCCAGCTTATTCGCGCCGCGTTCAAGGAAGGTCAGTTTGTCAATAAAGGCGATCTGCTGGCGGAAATCGATCGCCGTCCCTTCGAGGTACAGCTTGCGCAGGCACAGGCCCAGTTGCAAAGAGATCAAGCGCAGCTCAAGGACGCTGAGGTCAAGCTCGAGCGTGACCAACTGCTCGACTCGAAGGGTCTGATTGCGAAGCAGGATCTTGACAGCCAGGGCGCGCAGGTCGGGCAATTTCAGGGCTCCATCAACGCCGACGAGGCGCAGATTGCAAGCGCGAACCTGAACCTGACGTACTCGCGAATCACAGCCCCGATCAGCGGACAGGTCGGGCTCCGTCTGGTGGATGAAGGCAACATTGTTCGCGCCGCCGATCCCGGCGGGCTCGTTGTCATCACTCAGCTTCAACCGATCTCGGTACTCTTCAGCATTCCGGAAGATAACCTTGGAGCCGTGCTGAAGAAGATCCGGGCGGGCCAGCAACTGCGGGTCGAAGCATGGGATCACGACGATTCGAAGAAGATCGCGGACGGAACTCTTCTCACGGCCGATAATCAGATTGACCAGAGCACCGGCACGTCACGCATCAAATCGATTTTCGACAACAACAACAACGCGCTCTTTCCGAATCAATTCGTCAACGTCAAGCTGCTGATCGACGTGGTGAAGGGCGCCATCGTGGTCCCGGCAGCAACGGTCCAGCGCGGATCTCAGGGTACGTTCGTTTATGTTGTCGATGACAAGCAGACGGCACAATTGCGTCCTGTCACGATTCAGAATACGGAAGGCAGCGATGTTTCCATCTCTTCAGGACTCCAGGCCGGTGAGATGGTCGTACTCGAGGGCATGGATAAAGTCCAGGACGGAGCACGCGTGGATGTGCAAACGCCCGGACAGACCGACAGCGCCGGTGCCGGCGGGAATGGCGGGGTCGGCCGTGGCGGCGGGGGCGGCGGGGGCGGCGGCCGCGGCAGAGGCCGGAGAAACGGCTCATGAACATATCGAGGCCGTTTATCCTTCGACCGGTTGCGACATCACTGCTGATGGCAGGAGTTCTGCTTGCGGGAGCAGTCGCCTACAGGCAGTTGCCGGTCTCGGCGCTGCCCCAGGTAGACTACCCGACGATCCAGGTCGTTACCTTTTATCCGGGCGCGAGCCCGGACGTGATGTCCTCTTCGGTGACGGCGCCGCTCGAGCGCCAGTTCGGACAAGTTCCCGGACTGAAGCAGATGACCTCCACGAGCTCGTTCGGATGCTCCGTCATCACGCTTCAGTTCTCGCTCGACCTCAGTATTGATATCGCAGAGCAGGAAATACAGGCTGCTATTAATGCAGGCGGCACGTTCCTCCCACGTGACCTGCCGAATCCCCCGATCTACAGCAAGGTCAATCCCGCAGACACACCCATCCTGACGCTTGCCCTGACTTCAAAGACGCTCCCGCTGCCGAAGATCGAAGACCTGGCGGACACGACGCTCGCGCAAAAGATTTCGCAATTGCCCGGAGTCGGACTGGTGCGGATCAGCGGCGGCCAAAAGCCCGGCGTGCGGATTCGCGTGAACCCGACGTCTCTCGCAGCATACGGCCTGGGACTTGAAGACGTCCGGACGGCTCTGGCCGCGGCAAATGTCGATCAGGCGAAGGGAAACTTCGAAGGGTCGCAACAGA
>QHXD01000857.1 GCA_003223895.1 Acidobacteriota bacterium | reverse complement strand
CAGCGCGGATCATGCCTGGGAATCCAGCGAGACGATAAGTTCCCTGCTCGACCATCACGGCGTAGCCTTCCTTAACCAGCGCGCGATTGCCAAGCCCCGCCTCGGGACGCGACAAGCCGGTCACACGCGCCAGTTCCCCCGGTATAGTCAGACCCGCGCCGTCCAGAAAACAACGGGCAACTTCGCGCAACGCCGTTCGGCGATCGATTCTGCGCGACAGTTCTTCGGGAAAACGCTCTTCGGCCAGCGCCCACAGGTAAGTGAACTTCGGGTCGTAGACGACCTCGCTGGGTATGACGATCATTGCAGCCTGCAGTTCATCCATGGCTTTCAGGAACGTCTTGCGATCCGAAGCGCCCGATTCGGCCCGCAGGTCAGCCGTCCCCATCTCCCATTCCTTACGCAACACTCTCAGAACGGCGAGCGCAGCCCTGCTCAAATGCTTTTTTTCCGCGCGTTTCCGCATGCCCCAGAGCGCGTTGAAGTAGGGGATCATTCGCGGCGCCACGAACATCGCACTGCGGCGTCCGAGCTTGCCGTAGTAGAAGCGTCCGCGGCGCATGACTTGATCTTTCAAAGTCCAGGTTTGGGAGCATTCCGGGTCTTTCTGCACATTGCGGGGCAAGATGGCGTCGCGCCTGCCGCAGACAGCCACGTAGAGCGATGGCCCAGGCCGGCGCGTGTCCGTCAGGCAGGCCGTAAACCCGACGCGTTCGATGAACTGCTCGGCCTGCAGGACGGTTTCCACGCGCGCTGTCTCCTCGCGCTGCCAGTGGGCGTCGCGGTACTCTTCGATCTCGGCAGGGAGTTGAGGTCGGTTTGCGGGGTGCACTGCGCCGATTTCCGATGTAAGGCTATTTCAGCCTGGCTCCCGCCAGTTGCCCGACTGCGCCCAGAGTTGTTTGCGCAGCGTTGAGACCAAGACGGAAATCCTTGTCGCTGAATGTCGAGAACACATCGGTGGGCTGATGCCACGTCGGATTCCATCCTGCGCCGGTCTGCATTCCGCGCTCGTTTTCGCGAAGGCTGATCGACGGGACCAGATCCATGAAAGGCGTGGAATCGGTGTTGGTCATGTGGTTTCCGACAGCGGCAGGATAATCGGTGGCGTATTTCTCGTTGGTGTCCCGGAAAAAGAACGCCAGCTTCATGGCCCTGTCGGCCAACTTCGCGGTGGATTGGAACTCGATGTTGACGTCTGCTTCAGGCCGCTGCTCCGGGTTTAGCGAGCCATCCGGTCGAGGCATACCGTGGTCCCAGAGCATCATGTCGTGCTGGATCATGCCAAGCCACGCTGGTTCCGGATAGCGGCCTGATCCAGGAGGATTCTCTTTGCCCTGGAGTTCCACTCTCTGCTCAACGTAGGCGCGGGCACCGTTGAGACCGGTTTCCTCGTTATTCCAGAGGGCGAATCGAATCGAGCGGTCGGTTTCCACGTCCGGCATGCTGAAGATGCGGGCCAGTTCCATGACGAGCGCTGTGCCCGAACCATCGTCGTTGGCGGCCTCGCCCCAGCCGTGTCCATCCATGTGCGCGGCGACGATGTACATCTCGTCGGGATGGATCGCGCCGACCTTGGTGCAGTACACCTCTTCGCGCGGTCCTGGTGTTGTCGGCCCCGAGTTGAGTTCACGCAGCCGGACATCCGGCTGGGCGTTCGGATTGGAGTTTACTCCCGTTCGCGCGCGGATGCCGCGCAGCCGGCTCCCTCCTGAGCTGGTGACAACTTCGCCGCTTGCGATCGCGCTGACGGGGGGCTGGGTTACACGCGGTGCCGCTTGAGCATTCGCCGGGGCCGGTGGCGCATACTCATATTTGATTCGTTCAGTATTCGTGCAGCCGTAGCTCTTGAGCTGCCCTTCGATCCAATCGACTGCTTTCCGATTGCGTTCGGTACCCTGCCGCCTGTCGCCGAATTGCGTAAGCCCTTTGATCGTCGCCTTATATTTCTGCAGGTCGAGCCGGCCGACCAGCACTTTGACCGGATCGTCCTGTGCGGAGAGGGCTCGGGTGCCGACCGAGATAAGGCCAAAAATTGCAATAATGAACAACTTCGAACGCATCTATGGGAACTATCTTAACTCAAACCAATTTCTCGTCGAACGTAGACTATAGCGGCGCTCTATGAGCGCCGTGAATGAATTCGCCGAGTGTATTCCCCTCCTTGCGAAGGAGGGGTGGGCTGCGCCATCAAGAAAATGCTGCGAAGCCACCTTAGAAGGCGCAGACGGGGTGGTCGCTCACGCACCATGTTTCAAAACGCATTTCCGCAACGTGACCTGTGAGCGACCACCCCGGCCGCGCCATTTCGGAACGGGTCCTTTTTCTTGATGGCACGGCCACCCCTCCTTCATAAGGAGGGGAATGCGGCCTGACCTGTAATTCATTCACACTTTCTACGACCGCCGGGTTTCGGCGGTCATAGACCGCCGCTACAGTTTTTTGCTAAATCTCCAGCTTTCCGGTGCTGTCGCCGAAGCTATCCTGATGGACGCCAAGCTTGTCCAGCATACTCAGGAGGAGATTCGCCATCGGGGTGTGTGCCGGAGTGACAATGTGACGATTGCCCTGAAGCTGACCTGACCCACCCCCCACTAGAACAATGGGCAATGGATCGTGATCGTGCTGGTTCCCGTTGCTCATGCTGCTGCCGTAGAGAACCATCGAGTGATCGAGCAGGTTGCCGTCGCCGTCGGGTGTTTTGGACAACTTGTCGATGAAATAGGCCAGCATCGATATGTGATACTTGTTGATCAAAGCGAAGTTGTCCATGTTCGCCTTGATATTGGCATGGTGCGAGGCGCCGTGGAACCCGCCGCGATTGCCGCTTGCCGGATAACTGGTCGGGCTCAGGTCTTTCGCGAGCATGATGGTTGCGACCCGCGTGGTTTCGCTCTGATAGGCCAGTGTCAGCAAATCGAACATCAATTTGACATGCTCTTCGAACGCTTCGGGCGTGCCTACCGGGGCATCCGGCACGCTCTGTTTGTTGACGGCCTGTGCCTCCCGATCAAGCACTGTCTTGATACGCCGCTCGATCTCGCGGATGTCGTCGAGATATCCATCGATGCGGGCGCGGTCGGAGGAAGGAAGGGTAGCCTTGAGGCCGAGCGTTTGTTCGCGAATCGAATCGAGGATGCTGCGATCCTCCTTCTTCCGGGCGAGACGCTGCTCGGTGGTGCCACCGTCGCCAAACAATTTCTCGAAGACCGCCTGAGGACTATTCTCCATGGGCAGCGGAACGGTCGGCGTTTGCCACGCAATCGTGTTGAAGTAAGCGCAGCCATAACCGGCGCCGCAGCTCAGGCTGACTTCTTCGATAGCAAGCTCGATGGAAGGCAAAGGCGTGTCCTGTCCGATGTGCCGCGCGGCCAGTTGATCCACTGTAATACCGGCCTTGACGCCGCCCTTCTGCGGAGAACCGCCGCTGAGGAAGATGGCGGCCGAGCGCGCATGTTCGCCTCCGGCGTCCGCGCCCCT
>QHXD01000856.1:3144-3779 GCA_003223895.1 Acidobacteriota bacterium | reverse complement strand
TCTGCCCCTGCAACCGGCGAACAAACTCCGCAACAAAAGGACTCGACAACCGGGGGTCCGCGCGTGTCATGTCGGCGATCACCATGATCAGGCTCTTCGGATCTGTTCGGGCAATTTCGGTGATCCGATCTGCCCAATGGTCGGCGCGGTTTCGGTCGATTCTGCCGGCGGCCATGGTCACTGCGACGCGCCGAAGATTTTCGATTAGTGCGAGGCGCAGCATGGTGGGAATTGCCCACAATTCGCCCAGGTTCAGGATCGTAACGGTTTGGTAGGACGCAACGAAGCTGCCCAGACTCTCCACGTCCACGCGCCCGTCTCCGTGGGAGATCGTCTCGAGCGCGATGTCGTAAACGCGGGGAAGGCCGGCCGATGGGCCATTCACGAGACGAGGAAGCTCGCGGCTGTAGCCTTTCGGTAAATGCCGCTTCGCCGTCCGAATCTGTTCTTCGATCAGATAAAAGTTGTCGAGAAGCCACTCTCCGGCCGGGGCGATCCGACGGTCTCCTGTCACGGCCTCGGTTAAGAGGCCGTGGACTTCAAAGAGGACCTCTTCGTTCTCGGCTAGCCGCCGGAGGAGCCGGCTCGCCGCTCGTTCGGTACTTAACTTGTGCGAGCCTGCAAGAGTTTTTCCG
>QHXD01000856.1:941-3110 GCA_003223895.1 Acidobacteriota bacterium | reverse complement strand
CATTGCGGGGGATGAGATTCGTGTAATTGGCGTAGTCCGCGGCTTGCTTCTCCTTCGGCTCACGTCAGTAGCGAACGCAGGTCCGTTCTCTGAAAGAACTTAATACCGCTTGAAGTCGCCGCCTCGGGAAGCCATCGGCCGTGCTTCATTGACAGTAAGGGCTCGTCCGTTGAAGTCCTTACCGTTCATTTGGGCGATAGCCTTGTCGCCACCATCCTGCATCTCGATAAAGCCGAAGCCCTTGGATCGACCGGTGTCACGATCCGTGATGATACGAACGGTTTCAACCTGACCTGTTTGCGCGAACAATTCCTTGAGTTCTGTTTCCGTCGTTTCGAACGACAAATTTCCAACGTAGAGTTTCTTTTTCATTTGGTTACCTTTTTATCTGAAAGGAGCTTCGGGAACTTGCAGGAAAGGCCTGAGGGCTTATCGGGCAAGAGCAGGAGATCCCTAGAGATCGGAAATGTTAACTTCGTTTCTCAACCATTTAATGGTTGTGCTTAACTGGTATTGGTCTACTATACACCACAGTTGAGTCTGATTATCTAATACAATTCACCTGTTGCGGTTAAGTTGCAATTCCGTAGCCTTATTTTCATATTTCCAGTAGTCCGACTCGAGCTTGTCCTTGATCATCTCCATGTTCTTTTTCACACCATCGCGCAGGCTGCCCAGGACCAACGACCGCTTCAGACCGCCGAACAATCCGCGCAGGGCGTCTGCACGCGACCGATTGACGTATATCAAATAGGTACGGTCCGGATCCGATGATTGACTGTGGATGAATCCAGTCAGTCCCAGTGAAACCTCGAGATAGTGATTGGCATAAATACCTTTGGACGCGATCAGAAGGTCCGTTCCATTCGGGCGATGTTGCCTGTAAATCGTGACGTGCGTCAGGCTGATAACGGGTTTCAGTCCCAGCTTCTCCTTCGACCAGTAAATGAAGTCTTCGACATCTGCGGGGCGGGCATCAGGAAAGCCGAGTAGATACTGCTGAAACTCCGGCGCATATTCGTACATATAAGGCACGGGCTGCAGAAGAGAGCGGAATTCATCGGCGAGCCGGAGCGGATATGGTTTGTCTCTGTATTCACCAAGAGCGGTATTGCCTCCAAGCAGGTAAGTCTCGACACATTCCAGCAGCATCTCGCGTGTGAGCGCCGTCACGCGGTCGCGATAGTTCGGTGCGGACCAGTTCACGTCTTTACGGAACCGTTCGATGAACCGTTCGGAGAGTTTTACATCGCAACTGTTGACCTTGCATCGCCTGATGGCTTCGATGTCGCCGGCATCCAGTGACAGGCCCGCCAGATCTTCCAATCGAGGAGGATTGCTGAATTTCCCAATTTGCAGCACGCTCTCGCTTTTCTTGAAGTTCACGATATCCCGCATCTGGTCGATGAAGAAACCGTCGGCAACATCGAGTCTCATGATGGCGAATGCCGCAACTTCTCTTGTCTCGGGCGTCTTTGGGAGCCTGACGATGATCTGTCCCTTTTCTAATGAGGCGAGTTCACCTGTGGTGATTGCAAGTTCTTTGCGGAGGAAGTTCTCCGGCTCAGCAGACGGTGCCTGCGCCACCAGCGCGGCCGCGCCACACATCATCAGGAGCGCGGTTTGGATCCCACTTGCCGTCAATCGCGATTACTCTCGCTTTCGTTTGTCGGTGCTGCCTGCTCTTTTTGAAATCGCGAAACCGTCGCCGCGCTATAATCCGCCTGGTGTCGGCATGCGATCTGCGAGCAAGTCAGAACGAGCTTTTCAGCCCGAAAGGGCTCACCTTCTCCCTCGCTTCGGTCCAGAGCAAAGAGAATTGGCGCCTCGCACTTTTGACAGCGCACGCCGAGATACCACCTTGCATCGGACTTGGGCCATCGCGAAATATGCATAAGAAAGGCACCCTGCTGAAATGAGTTGATTACTTAATAAGCCTAACCGTAATGGAGCAAAAGGTAAGCAATAATCGCCTGCACGATAAATGCTCCGATCAAGAAGCGTTTCATAGATCTGTCCACTACACTATTTCCGGCGGAAATGGATAGGGTCCCGCAGGTTTTGCAGTTCGCGGTAGTAATAGATCGCAGTTGGCCGCGGGCCATTTGTGAAGCGAATTCGTTTCAGGAAGTCGACTTCTTCCCTGGTCGCGGTGCCGCTAAGGGAACG
>QHXD01000856.1:0-934 GCA_003223895.1 Acidobacteriota bacterium | reverse complement strand
GTGTAATCCCGGCTCTACGCCAACTGGCTCCTGGGCATTCCTTTCAACAAATTCGAATTTCTTCAAATGTGCCGAGGCGATCCTGCGGTTCAAGACGATCTCCAGACCAAACGAAACAAGATCGATGTCCCACGATGCGATCAACGGTTCCAGGAACCTTGCACAACTTTCCGGGGATATGCTGAACACATCGGAGTCCAGGAACTCGAGCACAACGACGCGCACTTGCTTATAGCTCCGATCGCTCACCCGGGCCACCAGGCGCAGAAACTTTTCGCGTCCCAGTTCTTCCGTGGCCAATGTCTTGACCACGTCCAGGAGCTTCTGGGTGACCAGTCGTTCAAGTTCGCCAAACGGCTCCTTTTCAAAAATCGCTCGGACCTGGGCTCGCTTGCTCCTTTTGCATTTATCGAGGATCAACTTTCGAACTTCCTTGAACAACGGCACGGGCGGCGTCTCTATCTTTTTCTTGAGTTCCTGCTTTCGCTGGACGTCCGCCAGGACGGCCAGTTTGCCGGCCGGCAGCTTCAGAACTTTTCCCAGCTTTTCGTAAATGTCAGTCCGATCCGGAGCCGGAGGCATTTTTTTTCCGGTCAATAACTGCGAAATATAGGACTCCGTGACCTCCGCCGCATCGGCCAGGTCTCGCTGCTCCAACCCCAACTCATTCACCTTCTGCTGAATTAATTGAGAGACATCCATGACTGCCGCTCTCTTTCCTTCTTGTGCTTAACTGAAAGTAGTCTATCAGTATATGCGATTAGTCGTAATTCTTGTAAGAATTTACCTAATGTGGTTAAGTACGCCGCGTATCGAGACACTCTATCTCGTCAGTCCCGTTTACGCGACATCGGGCAGTATGCCCATTAGTCGATTCCCGCAGAAAACGATCACGTATGTGCCGGGCGTCAACTTTGTCTACGTCATCGAGACG
>QHXD01000855.1:1984-4071 GCA_003223895.1 Acidobacteriota bacterium | reverse complement strand
ATTTTTCGGAGCCATCTTGCGCTCCTAACGGAGCTGGTAAGTCGGGTTTGCCGATACCCCACGCTGACGCGTGGGGCTAAATTCTGTCGCCGCTACGCGGCCTCAAGCGGATGCCTTCGGCTATTTCTTCGGCAGCAGATTGTTTTTCACCACGTTATCCAGGTTTTTCTTCAGTGCCGCCTCCGCGTCCACGGGCAGCAGGAAGCCCGACCGCACCAGACCATTGATCGCGTCCTGTAGCCGGGAGGAATAGGTCTCGAAGTTTCCGTAACGCTCTTCGATCGACAAACGCCGATCACCGCTTTCCAGCCGGTCCGCTTTGGTTTTCGGGAACGGAATGTACTGCCCGGAACCTTCACAACCATCGTTGTTGTGTGGCGCGGCGCGGAGCGCCCAACCTGTATAAGTCGCCAGCGGTACCTGGACCTCGGGCAGACGAAGGCCGGCGATATCATTGCCGTCCGCGTCTGTCTTGGGCACAAAGCGCGGGTAGATCGGTCCGTTTGCCGGATTGTCCTGATACGGCGCAGCGAATACCGGTGGGTTGATCGTCGGAATTCCCGTCGTGTAGAAGTTCGGCCCGTAATTCAGCAGATACCGCGTCGTTTTGAAGCCCGAGTAAGCGACACCCGGTAGTTGGGGGAATCCGGTTGAGGTCTGATCGGGCTTCACCAGCGTACCATCCGAAAGCTTCGGAACCTGGCTCGGGGGTGGCAGCATTCCGGCGGTGGCCCATTTATCCAGCGCAATGAAGAGCGCTCGTTGCACGGCCTGCGAATCGAGAGGATTCTGGAACTGCTGACAGGCACCCCTTGATGCGGCATTCCCGGTTCCGTGCTGCATGCTGGACATGAAATAGATCCGCGTGAAAGGCGAGTCCGGCAGATCCTTCTTGCCGGCGGGATCGGTGGTCATCAACGATGCGGCTTTGACCCAATACTCGTTGGCGGAAAAGATCTCCATGGCGAATGGACACGTGTGGCTCGCGATGCACCTTGCATAGCGGCTGTCCGTCTTGCGGGTAATTGGATCCGTTGTCTCGACATTCGCGAACGGAAAACGACCTTCGACAAATAAATGATCCTGCCGGTTGCGCTCGGTTCGTCCAGGCTGCGACCAGCGGTAATTCATGCTGATGCCGTCGCCGGCTGCGATCCACTGCATCATGCCGTCGAATACCTGTTTCCCGTTTTCCGCCTGATTGAAGCCCAGATAACGGAAGTCATTCAGGAAGCGGCCCGGTTGCGAGGAGACCTCGGTGTAAATGCGGGTGATATCGCCCGCGAGCGGGTTAGCGGTGCCGGCGTCGTCCTTCGTCTCGTATCGAAGCCATGAGTTCCAATCGCGAACTGCCGCAAAGCCGATACCGTTGACCGTCGGATCTTTCGCGGTGTAACTGAATTCATAGATATCGCTCGGCACAAACGACGTTCCCGCAGGCAGGAGCGTGATCGCGGTACCTTTCGCGTCATATTGCCAGCCGGACTCAGGAATAGCCTGAGGCGCATCGTTCAAGTGAACACGATGTGTCAGGGTTGCTTTCGATCGATCGAGCGTCGCTGCCGGATAGGTAAGCGCGTACGAAGCTCCGGCGTTCACGATGTACTCAAAGGACGGACCTGTGATCGAGGAGCCATCGGGATTCTTCGCGATCGGCAGCGTGATGGTCGTGCTGAGATCGGATCCATTCGTTTCCGCCGAGAAGTCCCAGCCACTGAAAGATATCGAATAACCCTGCGGCATAAGGAAGGAGTTGCCGAGAAGCGATGCATCGGTAACAGAGCCCGGGTCGTTTCCGCCCACTCCACGGTTGAGAGCGTTGATCGTTTTCCTTCCGCGATTCGGCGGCTCGTACAACATCCTGTGATTGCCCTTGCTGAGGTCCATCGGCTTGAGAATATAAAAGTCGAACGAGTATTCGACTTTGCCCCGGGCGTTCCTCGGCGCAAGCTGCAGATCGACGATGACCGCGTTTTTCGGATCCTTGGGATCGAGCTCGCCAAATGCCTTTCCCACGATCTTTTCGTACTGCCCGACACCCGGCCACGAGTAGCCGCCGAAAGTCGGCGATTGCTTCGCGGTGATTT
>QHXD01000855.1:0-1769 GCA_003223895.1 Acidobacteriota bacterium | reverse complement strand
CTCTTTATTACATCGACATTGATTCTCCTTGTAGATTCTCCTTGTGGAGGGGCGCCGGTTTGCCACCGGCGCCCACTTTGTTTAGCCCCTCCCGGGCACGATCCGTCTTTACCTGAAGCACTTGGAACGCGGGGAACCCCAATTCCACCTTTTCTTACCCGGGGTACCTAGGGTATGGTAGGCGTACCGAATTTAGCGCTAGGAAAGAGCCTCTCCATTCAATGTCGGACAAAGACACTATTATCAGATGGCTGGAGCGAGTCGAACGGCGAATTCGAGCCAACAGACTCTTCCAGGAACTAACCCTCGGGTTGACCCTTTTCCTGACTTTTCCACTCGCGCTCAAGATCTGGGACCTCTTCTATCCCTTAAGAGGAAGGACCATCACGATCGTTGTAGGCGTCTGGATGGTCTCGTTCGCAGCTTACTTTGTTTGGCGTCTTTTGCAGAAGGAGACGCTTGGCCAGGCTGCGGCGTCGGTAGACAGGCGGGCCGGCCTGCACGACGAGATCAAGACTGCGCTGTGGTTCACAGAAGCACTCGGGCGCTCGATCCGGAACGGCTTTTTCCTCGCAGTGTTCCCCGCACGTTTTATATTGCGGCCGCGATGATCCTGGTCTTCGTCGCATTGAATTTTGTTCCGCTGCCGTGGAATCACAACTGGCTCACACTGCAGGCTGCCCCGGCGTTCAGTCTGACGGACAAAGAGGAAGCGGCACTCAAACAGGCCGTGGAGCTTCTTCAGAAGGCAGAAAAGCTCCAGCAGACCGAGCTGGCGGAGCGTATTGAAGACATCGTGCAGCAGCTCCAGCAGGGCAAGATCGACGCGTCCCAGGCGGCCGAGATGCTCAATGACGTCCAGAGCAAACTCGACGAAGGCAACCTGGACCTCGGAAGCATCAACGACGGTCTCGAGGAGATCGCCAAGGATCTCCAGAGTTCAGACCTGACCAAGCCCACAGCCGATGCGATGATGCAGAAACAGCTCGACCTCGCCGCTGACGAACTGCGAAAGCTCGCCGAAAAGCTCAGCCAGAACACGCCCGAAGCAAACAAGGATTTGCAAAAGAGCCTGCAGCAGGCTTCGGCGAATCCGCGGCCCGGACTCGAAGAGCTCTTGAAGCAATTGAAAGAAGCGGCGGAAGCCCTGAAGAATCAGGATCAGAAAAATGCTCAGGACTCCCTCGACAGCGCGGCGCAGGAGCTCAACAAGCTGGAAGACCAGATGCAGGCGCAACAACTCAAGAACCTGGCCAGCGAGCAGCTGCAAACTCTCGAGCAGTCTCTGCGTCAGCGCCAGCAGAACTCCCAGGGAAAGAGCCAGCAACAACGGGGCCAGCAGCAGAAATCGCAGCCCGGCGAGAAGGGAAAGGCCGGTGAAAAGGGCGAAGCTCAGGGCGGCCAGCCGCAGGCCGGTCAGCTGGGTCAGGACGAGCCGGGCGATGGCGAACGTGTGCCCGGTGAAAATGGCGAGCCTCAAGGAGGAAGCCAGCAGGGAAGCGGCTTGAATCCTTCGGGACAACGCGGCGGCAACGCTCCTCGTGAAGGTGCACCGACAGAGCTCGATGTGAAGCTGCAACAGGAAAAGCTGGCGGGTATGGAGGACAAGGGAGCCAAGCCGGAGGATATCGAGGAAGCCAGCAAGCAGGAGAGGTCGAAACTGGATTACCGCAACGTCAAATCCGAACTAAGCCCTGCTCAGAAAGATCTACTGAATCAGGACCAAATTCCTTGGGAATATCGCCCTCTTATCAAAAACTATTTCCAGG
>QHXD01000854.1 GCA_003223895.1 Acidobacteriota bacterium | reverse complement strand
TTCCTGCCTGCTTCGCAGTGAGGATCGGCGTCGGGCCGATAGATGCCGCGAAGTCGGGATTCAGGATGGAAAACGCATCGTTGTTAGAGATGACGACCGCACCATTGACGCGCTTTGCATTGACGATAGAACTGTAATCCAGGAGAAAGTTCGTCGAGTTCAGAAGCCGGTCCCAGAACATCGGGTGGTATTCCCAACGCAGACCATAGTTCATCGTGAGGCGCGGTGTGATCTTCCAGTCGTCCTGGACGTAAAAGGCAAAAGAGTGCGCTATGCCGTCGCTGTCCGGCTGTATCACGGTGTTCAACTGTGTCTTGTCCGGAATGCCGAGCAGGAACGCTGCGAAAGGATTGCCGATAAGCGAACTGGTAACGGAGTTGTTGAACGTATACACGCCCAGACGCTGAGGGGCGTAGACGTTGTTGCGGAAACCGGTCATGTAGCGGAAATCGCCGCCGAACTTCAGGGCATGACCGCTGGTGGTCCAGGTCAGGTTGTCCAGCACTTGAAATGTTCCATCACGCCCGAGCCGCGAAGAGTTTCCGCCTGTCTGTTGAAAGCCCGTGACCATGAAATTTGGAACCGCATTACCGGACGGATAGGGAGGCAGCCCGGTCAGGCCAAGCTTCGCGGCAATGTCGGCAGGCGTCATTCCAAAAGACGTCGCTGTGGTCTGCTTTGTGAAACCCGCACGCACTTCATTCAACAACGTCGGGGTCATTACAAAATTGTGGGCCACGGTCAAACCGTAATCGGTTTCGGGCAACGAGAAAGCGCCCAGGAGCGCGGATCCATTAACAGTGCCCCCCTGTTGAGGAGCCATCTGCACGCTGCGTTTCTTCCATGTGAAGCGGGCAAAGGCCGTCTGCCTGGAGTTGATGTTCTGATCGAACCGCAGATCGGCCTGGTTGCTGGAAATCGGCGTCGAGAAGTTCTCAACGTAGTTGTTCGCAATTGCGTTCGGCGATCCCGTGTTCGGAAGCGGGAAGAGATATTTCAGAACATTCTGTGAAAGCGGCGAGATCCGGTTGGCCGGTATCTGGTTACCCGAAAATGGAAGGCCGGTATTCGGATCCTTGATCGCCGTGGAGTAGGCAGACAAATCACCGTTCCTCAAAGCCAGCGATGGTACGCTTTCAACGACGACGGTCTGCTTCGGCAGGCGCAGTCCTTCGTAGGCCATGAAGAAAAATGTTTTGTCCTTGCCTTTGTAGAGCCCCGGGAGCGCAACCGGACCACCGAGGAAGAAGCCGAAGTTGTTCATGATCGTTTTCGGCCGAGTGGAACTGAAAGGATTGCGCGCATTCAGAACGGTATTCTGAAGGTTTTCAAAGAGTCCGCCATGAGCGGTGTTCGTCCCGCTTTTCGAGATCGTCGTAATGTCACTGACGCCGCCGAACTCCGCTGTGTTATTGACCTCACTCACGCGGATCTCCGCGATCGAATTGAAGGAAGGAAAGAGTTCTGCCAAGGGGGCCGAAGTGCGGGGACCGATGCTGCTGATGCCGTCGATGCTCGTCGAGAGCATGCTGGGCTTGGTCCCGACCACTGAGATGTTGCCGCTGGAGTCGGTCTGCACGCCCGGCTGTGAAGTCAGGGTAGAGAGCGGGCTCGTCGATCCGGTGGATCGCGCTGTGATGGAGATTGGAAGATCCACGAGCTCGCGGCCGGTTTTGGTTTCGGCAATATTCGAGACTTCGGTGTTGATGACCGGTGCCGCTTCAGCCGTAACGCTCACGGTCTCAACCTG
>QHXD01000852.1 GCA_003223895.1 Acidobacteriota bacterium | reverse complement strand
TCTACACGTTCGTCGAAGATGTGTTGAGCGAAGCCGGTAAACCCGGCGATCCACGCTTGCGCAAGGTTGCTGCCGTGGCAGTCGTCGAGAATCCCCACGCCGGGCGCTATGCTGAGGATCTGAAACCCATGATCGACGCGAGTGAAGCGCTGGGGCGAGAGCTCGCGAAAATTGCTTTGAGTGCTCTCGCTCCCTATCGCGCCGAGAGCTACGGCAAAGGGGGAATCTCCGGTTTGGACGGTGAGCAGGAACATGCAAACGCACTGCTCACAACCGTATTTGCAAATCCGTTGCGTGAAGCCGTCGGTGGGGGCAAGGCGTGGATCTCCTCGATGACCAAGCGCGGGGGGCCCGCTACCTCCATCGATATCCCTCTGGCGTCCAAAGATGCGCTCTATGTCCGCTCGCACTACGACGGCATGACGATCACGCTCCATGATGCGCCGCTGCCGGACGAGATTGCGGTTATCATTTGTCTCGCGAATCGCGGCCGGCTGAACGCCAGGGTTGGCGGACTCCGCATCGAGGAGATCAAAGGTACAGACGGGCTTGTGTGATGAGAGGGCAGTCATGAAAACCGCAATCGTCAATATCGGCCTCATCGTGAATGGCGAGTGGAGAAACCCAATCACGAAAGGCGATTCCATCTTGATGACGGATGGAAAGATTCTTGAGATCGGAACCGTCTCGAGCGAAGCCCTTAAAGATTACGACGTGGTTATTGACGCGGACGGTGCCGTCGCCATCCCGGGACTGATCGATTCCCAGGTGCACAACACCTTCGGCGACTATACGCCTCGGCAGAAGACCGTTGGATTTCTCGAAAGCTACACTCACGGCGGCATCACGACGGCAATCACAGCTTCCGAAGTTCATGTGCCCGGCCGGCCTACCGATCCGGAAGGGGTCAAGGCACTCGCAGTGGCCGCATTCAAGTGCTATCAGCATTATCGGCCCGGCGGCATGCGTGTATATGCAGGGTCGATGATTCTAGAGCCGGGCCTTACCGAAGAGGACTTCAAAGAAGTTGCCGCCAAAGGCGTGTGGTTGACGAAAGCGGGTTTCGGTGCAGTGAAGACACCTTTCGACTACGTGCCTTTGATCGCATGGGCGAAGAAGCACGGCATGATCACCACCGTGCACACAGGCGGCTCTTCCATTCCGGGCTCGGCAGGCATCTGGGCCGAACACCTGATCGCGATGCAACCCCACGTCTCGTTCCACGTGAATGGAGGACCGGTCGCAATGCCCGACGAACACTATCCGCGGATCATCAATGAAAGCCAGATCGCGCTGCAGGTGGTAACGGCCGGCAATCTTCGCACGACCCTTATGATCGGGGATCTTGTGAGGAAGGCGAATCAGTTCGACCGTTTCCTGATTGCGACCGACACGCCGACCGGAAGTGGAATCATGCCGCTCGGTATGCTTTACACGATCAGCCATCTGGCGAGTCTTTCCGACATGCCGGTGGAGTGGGCTATCGCCGCGGCAACGGGCAACAACGCTCGCGTCTACCGTCTGAATAGCGGGTTTTTGAAATCCGGATGCGACGCGGATGTCGTCCTCATCGACGCATGTCTGGGAGGATCGAAAAAGACAGCGCTCGACGCGCTTCGAAATGGCGATATTCCCGCCGTGGCCGCCGTCATCACCGATGGCGTTCCGCGATTCGTGGGACGCAGCCGCAACACGCCGGCGCCGATCAAAAAGGTGCGGGTCATCCAGAATCGCGTGTTCCACGATTTCAGCCAGATTGCTCACTGACATGAAAAGCCGCCGCATCATTGTTGTGGGTGCGGGCCCTGTCGGAGTCGTCGCCGCATTGGCGTGCGCGCAAAAAGGCTTCGCCGTAACCGTGATCGAATCGGAGATGAAGGTCGAGGACAGCCCGCGCGCGGCGACGACTCATCCGGCAACGCTCGAAATGATCGAACGGATCGGGCTAATCGACCAGTTCATCGCTCAGGGTCTTGTTGCCCGATACTTCCAGTTCTGGGATCGGCCTGCACGCACCCTGGTCGCAGAGTTCGATCATGAACTGCTGCGCGATGAAACGCGCTTTCCATTCGTTGTCCAGACCGAGCAGCACAAGCTCGCAAACATGGGAATCGCACGTCTTCGGCAATTTCCCGACTCCCGGATCATGTTTGGCACCCGAGCCATCGCGGTTCGTCAGGATTCGAGTTCCGTGACCGTAACCGTGGAGCGTCCGGACGGCAGGGAGGATCTCAGCGCGGATTACCTGATTGGCGCAGACGGCGGACGCAGTACGATTCGCAAAGGCATCGAAATCGAATTCGAAGGGTACACCTTCCCCGAGCACTTTCTTGGTTTCACGGTCCTTGATGACTTTCAGAGCATGCTGCCCTGCTGCTTTCGGAACTACTTTGCCGATCCTGCCGAATGGGTCAATCTTTTCAAAGTTGCGGGAGATGACGGTAAGGGACGCTGGCGCGCGGTGTTTCCAACTCGAACCGGCGAGACGGATGAGGAAGCGCTGAGTGACGAAGCAATGCACGGACGGCTGCAGCGCGCGTTTCCGATCGCGAAGACTTATGACGTGGTTCACCGCAATCTCTATAAAGTACATCAGCGTGTTGCAGCGAAGTTTCGGAGTGGACGGATCTTTCTCGCGGGCGACGCGGCACACGTCAACAATACGATCGGCGGACTCGGTCTGAACTCGGGCATTCATGATGCGATGGAACTCTCCGAGACTATTCACCTGGTCGAGAGCGGCCAGGCGGACGAGTCGCTTCTCGATCGCTATGAACGCCGGCGCCGATCAAAAAGGTGCGGGTCATCCAGAATCGCGTGTTCCACGCGAATTGCGCGCGACCGCTGAAGATCCAAAGCGGCACAAGCAATTCCTGATGCGCAGTTCGCTGATCGATAGCGTGCGTAAGGCTGAAGGGGTGCAATAGGGCATGAGTAACACCCGTACCACGTTCAATCCGCACTACCTGGCGTACGTAGCTGAATTCGGCACGACGAATCTCCACGCTTTCAATGATGCAGGTACCGAGGCTCTGCGTGCGGCTTTGCAATTAGAACCCGGCCAACGCATCCTGGATCTCGGTTGTGGGACTGGCCGGACCGTTCTCACATTCACGACGAAATCCCGAGTCGATGTGATCGGTATGGATTGGCTCGAGGAAATGCTGCATGTCGCCCGAGTGCGGCTCAATCTCGCGCGCTTAGCGCCAAGGCTGGTGCGTGGCGATGCCGCAGCGGGACTGCCGTTTCAGGCGGGATGTTACGACGCTGTCTTCACGGAATCCGTTCTGAGTATCCATTCGGCAGATCGCGTCTATGCGATGTTGAGT
>QHXD01000853.1 GCA_003223895.1 Acidobacteriota bacterium | reverse complement strand
CGAATGGAGCCCATAACTGGTCGCCCATGTCGTTCAATCCTTCAACGGGTCTGGTTTATATTCCGACGACGACCGATGGTAACCGCACGTTCTCGCTCGAAACAGATTTCGTTTACAAGCCGGGAGAAAGAAATACCGGAATTATCCGCCCCGTCGCTGGCCCAACCCCCCAAACAACATCGCGACCCACTCGTCCTTCTCCCGCGGCGATTGGACCAGTGCCACCCGAAGGACAACACTTTATGCTTGTCGCGTGGGATCCTGTCACTCAAAAGGAACGTTGGCGCACCCCCGGTGGAGGAGCCGTGGGAGGCGGGACGGTCACGACAGCCGGTAATCTCGTGTTCCAGGTGATCCCCGACGGTCACTTCGCCGCTTATAGCGCTGACAAGGGTGAAAAGCTATTAGACATTCAAACTGGATTGCGTGGTGGCATGGGCCCGCCGATCACTTATATGCTCGATGGAAAACAATACCTTGCTTTCCTTGGCGGCCCGGGAATAGTACTACCTCCACTGCCCAACGCTCCGCTACCCGCCCCGGGGGCTGTGCCGGGGAATGTACCTACTGGACCGACCGTTCCGCCGAAGCTATTGACCTTTGTTCTGGATGGAAAAGGAACGCTGCCGAAATAGGACAGACTATTGGAGATTCAAAATTGCTGCATTTCTGAATCGATTGAGAAAATGCAGCAATTTTGGAATCTCCAATCTCCAATACGCTGCCGATGGCTTGTCAAATTCTTCCCAACATACTGATTCCTCATAATCTATCGCGCTCATTTTGCTTCTTTTCTTGGTCAGGGCGTTGAACGCCTTTACGAGGATCGGGCCGGCTCTTTGAAGTTCCGCCGGCCCAAAGACGATTGAAAGTGTCGCATTCCTTATTAACTTCGTCGCATTCCTTATCGTCTCCGTCACGCTCCTTATCGCCTCGGAGACGGAGAAAACCGCCAGCGCTGTGCCGGCGGGTTCAATTCAACCATCAACCCCAAGCCAACAACTAACCAGACAAGGAGATACAACCATGGCTCAGAAATTTCGAACGTTAGTAGGTTTCAGTAAGCAGTCCGTTCAACAGCTTGTCGCAACTGCCAGTGCTGTCATTCAGGGTATGACCGGTAACAAAGCATTCCCCAGTCCATCCCCGGCTGAGACAGCAGTTGCATTCATTTACTTGCCGGCGGAATCGTGATAATGCCTCGATTGCCGTCGATTTCCATCGCCGTGTCCAATGCAGCGGAGCGGCTGCGAATACTCTCGAGAAGTTGCTGCGCGCTGGAACCCTCCATGAGAAAAGGCTGAAACAGCTTCGGATCGTATGGTTGGCCAGTGCGTCCTACCGGTTGTCCTTTACCGGCGATCGGTAAAACCTCGACTTTTTCCACCGACTTCTCTCCGAGCGTAAAGCGAGCCAGGTAGCCGTCGTCCGAGCTGGTGTTAGTATGTCCCCTCAAGACGTTGCTCGGGGCATAGAGGATGACCTTACCGCGATAAACTTCAATCCCTTTCGGATGAGGCGGGTGATGTCCCAGGATTAGATCGGCGCCGGCATCGACCAGGTCGTGCGCAAATTTGCGGTTCTCCGGGCTGATATCGTACTTCCGATTAGTGGCCCAATGTATCGCAAGCACGATGTAGTCAACCTGAGGCCGCAACCGGCGAATGTCCTCCTTAATCAGGAATGGATCCATGGGGACGATCCCAGGACGGCCTTCAGCCGCGAATGCGGACTCGCCCATGTTATTGAATTGCGCATAGCCAAGGACGCCGATCTTGATACCATTCCGCGTGAGAATGACGGGCTTTCGAGCTTCAGCAAGATCGTGTCCGCCTCCCACATGGGCAATGCCTGCGGACGAAAGGGCGCGTAGCGTATCCAGAAACCCTCGTTCTTCCGCGTCAAAGGTATGGTTATTGGCGAGGTTTACAAGACCGATTCCCGACGATCGCATGACTTTTGCAAACTTCGCCGGCGTGCGGTTCAGGCCAACCTGACGGGCGTGATCAGACAGAGCGCCCTCGCAATTGACAAAAACCAGATCCGCTGCGCGGAAAGTAGGGGCCAGCAGGTGCAGCGGGTAGCTTAAGAGTTCTTCGTTGGACGAATAGTCCTGGGTATATTCCGGGTTGGTTTGCAGCGGGTAGCTTAAGCTTTCTCCGAAGGAGTCGTCGCTACCTCCTTTGAGACCAAGGCTCTCCAGGTAAGTCTTGCTTTCACCCTCGTTCACATAGGGAATGGGAGGCCAGTCGCCGATCACCTGGTCACGTACATCCCGTTTGCCGAACACGAGGAAGCCAAACGGCCTGGGGTCAACGACAGGATATCGAACGGTCGGGGGCCGGGAATTCAGCGACCATTCCACATCTCCTCCCATTATAAGAACAACATGATTTCCCGCCGCGACCATGGGTTCCCGAGGCAGAACCAGCAATAGTAAGATCGCGACGAAGCAAACCGGCGCCCAAAATCGGGGTGAATATCTCATTTTTGGTCACCTTCGGCCTGAATTTGCACCAGAGCCCGTGAGGTCGTTTCGGACAATCTGCCCGCCTTTCATGACAAATTTCACTCGCTCGAGTTCGGTGACGTCGGTCGCGGGATTGCCGGA
>QHXD01000851.1 GCA_003223895.1 Acidobacteriota bacterium | reverse complement strand
AACGGCCGTTTCCGGAGTCAGGTCGACAAATTCGAGCCCGATCAGGTTGCCCATCCTTCGAACGACCTTACCTCTGGTTTGAAAGACAGCCCCTTCGTTGTACATCGATAGGTGGCATGTATCGCCGACCGAGGATTCGCAGTGATAGCCAATCAGCCACTCGACAAGGTATAAGAGCATCCCGCTTTCGCTGAGGTCGACGAGTTTTGCCGGAGCGTCGTAATCGCCGACATGAAGCATAACCGTTTCGTCATCCGAAGTTAGTGGAGCAACGCGGGAGGCGGTGCGTCGTTCACCAGCAGTTTCCATACTTTTAGCTTATCCCGGGTAAAGCGAAAACCCAAATAGTTGCGCCGCCATCCGGCGGGTTGTGGATTGTTTTGACGAGCGACGTCCAGGTCCGGGCCTGGGCGCCGCCATTGCCCACCACGACAGCAATGTATTGTTTTCCGTCGACACTGTAGCTGATCGGAAAAGAACTTGGCACATCGTTCAGACGTATTTGCCAGAGCACCTTGCCCGCCATGGTGCCGGCGAACACGAGGCCTCCCGCGGTCGCGAGTGCGGCCGTGGTGGAGGGTGCGAACTCGCGGTGCGACCAGACCACCTGCTTTGTTTCGAGATTCACGGCGTCGAGACGCCCGTACTTGCCGTCGTGGTTCGGCCTGTCCCGGATGTCCCACCGGACACCCGATGAAAGGCTGCCGCGCCCTGTCACCGGAACCATGTCCATACAGGACTCGACCAGCGGAACGTAAAGGATCTTTGTATCCGGGTTGTACGAGGTTGCGATCCAGCTCCGCGCGCCGCCGGCGTGAGGACAGACGAGGCGAGTTCTGTCGCCTGGAATAGTTTCCGGGTTGATAGTCTTCGCGCCGGTCTTTGGATCGATCGCAGTCACGACGTTCTGCAGACCCATGTCCTTTGAGAAAACATACTGGCCGGTCGCGGCATCCACGGCATCGAAGATTGCCATCTTGCCGCCGGTGACGACGAGCTTTCGCGTGGTTCCGTTCACGGGGAGCCGAATCACCTGTCGCTCAAAGGCCCAGTCGAGATCCCACTGGTCATTTGGCTGGTGCTGATAGTGCCAGACGAGCTTGCCGGTTTCGGGATTGAGCGCGATGGTTGCGTCCGTATAGAGCGCGTCGTTCGTCACGCCCGGCTTATCGATGCGCCGCAGGAGCGGGCCCGTGTCGTAAGTTGGCGCCGGTCCGAAGTAAACCAGGTTGAGTTCAGGATCGTAACTTCCGGCAGTCCAGACCGAACCGCCGCTGCGCTTCTCGAGCGGGAGATCGTTCCAGGTTTCGCCCCCGGGCTCGCCGGGACGCGCGAGAGTGTTGAAGCGCCAGGCCTCTTCGCCGGTTTCAATGCTCATGGCAACAATAAAGCTGCCTCCCGGGCGCTGGCCGGTAAGGCCCTGGAGCACCCTTCCCTTCGCGACCACTGGACCGCCCGTGAGATTCAGCCCGGTCCTGTCGGCCACGATCTCATGGTCCCAAATGATCTTTCCGGTCTTCGCGTTGAGCGCGAGCATATGGAGATCCGACGTCGGAACCAGCAGTCTGTCCCCGTAGATCGCAATGTTCTTCTTCACGCTGGCTTGTGGGGCGCCGGGCTGCGGATTCGGCGGAAGCTCCCGCCTGTATTGCCAGAGCAGGTCGCCGGTGACAGCATCCAATGCCTGCAGTTGATCGCCATAGCTGTACATGAACATGACGCCATCGTGAATGAGCGGTGTCATCTCGTTTGGACCGGGCGGCAGCGACCAGCTCCATGAGGGCTGAAGCTCGCGCACATTCGTTTTGTCGACCTGCTTCAAAGGACTGAAGCCCAAACTGTCGTAGGTTCGGCGCCAGACCAGCCAGTCCCCGGCCGGAGGATTTTCGAGCATCGCATCCGTCACGCGTGTGAGCTTATCCAGGCGGCTCGGAAGTCCGGCATCAGCCGGGAGCGGGCCAGCGGGTCCAAACAATCCCTGTTCCCCAACGCGTACTGGTCCCCGCTGCTGCGCCGAAACAGACAGGACAGTAAAGATTCCGACAAAGCTCAAGAAGAGGGCAGTTCGCTTCAATTCAGCCTCCATTTCACGTGGTATTTTTCTTCGTTTCCGCCAGCAGCTTCAACTGAAATTGTTTTCTGCTGACGAACCCGCGCATATGGTTCTTCAGAAACAGGAAATCCGCCAATTGGCCGAGCACACCCAGCGGCGCCTTCCATGAAAGTACGTCGCACATGATAGTTCCGTTGCGGGCTGGGTGGAATTCGTGAACGTGCCGCAGCCACTTGAACGTTCCCTTCACCATCTCGTCCACGAACCGGTGCGGCCTCTGCAGCTCGACGATCCTGGTGGTGAACCGCTGTCGGAATCCGAAATGTGTACCTTCAATCGTGTATACGTCTCCGAGCTCGAGCAGGCCGGCGGTCTTGCCTGGTTCGACCAGACGCTCGTCGGAAAAAGAGGCGCTTTCGACGTGCGCACCGAGATCGCGCGCAAGGTCGAAACAGAGCTCGATTGGCGCGTTGATTCCCGTCTCAACGGTGATCGTGGTCATTTGATTACTGGCTGCGCCCTATCGGGCTTGCATTCGCAGCCGCTCATTTCCCCGCCTGAGTGCCCAGCCATTCGGAAAGCTCGCGGATGTGCTGCAGGCGCGCGAAGTGTTTGTCCGCAAGGGCATCTTCCGGCACTTCCTCGCATGTGAGCGGGTATGGCACATGCACGGCGGCTCCGCCGGCTTCGAGCACAGGCAACACATCCGAGCGCAATGAATTGCCGACCATCAGGAACCGGCTCGGCTCCACGCCGCGCCGCTTCATCACAGCCAGGTAGGTGACAGCGTTTTTCTCCGACACGATTTCGACGTGGGAGAACAGTTCACCCAACCCGGAGCGGGCCAGCTTGGTTTCCTGGTCGAACAAATCGCCCTTGCTGAGCAGAGCGAGCTTGTAGTCGCGGCTCAACTGCTCGACGGCTTCCCGCACTCCATCGATCAACTCGACCGGCGCAGTGAGCATGGAGCGGCCAAGGTCGATGATCTGCTTTACTTCTTGTCCGGAAACGCGGCCCTCGGTCAACTCGACAGCCGTTTCGATC
>QHXD01000850.1:1410-4543 GCA_003223895.1 Acidobacteriota bacterium | reverse complement strand
GATTGGAGAGCGGACTGGACAGGATTTCAAACGGAAGGCTGTTGCTCGTTCCACTGCTTTCGACCGTAATGGTCCGAATGCCGGGATCGCCCAGCAACGTCACATTGGCGACGATCGAGTTCGCGTCAACGACACGGATGCTGTTCACCGTCACGCCCGCGCCGATCCGGACTGTGGCACCTGACGAAGCAAATCCGCTGCCTGTAATCGTGAGATTGAGCGTGGCTCCTTGAAATCCGGATGAAGGAGTAACGCTATTCAGCGTTGGGGCACGCGGCCGGCGGGCGCATGACCGACGCGCGGGGTGCACCGTTGCGGTACGATCAACTCGAAGTTCGAAACCTCAATGGTCTTGTCGCGACGAACGGTATCATCCACGATCGCGTCGTGAAAGTGACGCAATCGGTAATCGCTCGTTAACCCAGTCCAGCAGAAGTGTCCAAAATATGCCATGGCTAGCCGCGGAGCGGCGACAGAGTGTAGCCCCGGGCGCGAGCCCGGGGTAGGTGTCGTTTTGGCACACCAGCCCCGGAGGGGCGAAAGAGTCTTTCGCCCCTCCGGGGCTGAGATCGTCTCGAAAGAAAACCCCGGGCTTGCGCCCGGGGCTACACTCTGTCGCCGCTCCGCGGCTGAATACAGGGTCGCTTGCAGCCGAAGGCCGGATCGTTGACTTTGTCCGAAACCGTTGCTGTAATGGTTCGCACCATGCAAACACCGTTTCGGAAAATCCTTCTCCTTCTGCTACCCCTCTTGTCCGGTCCTGCGGCTCTGTTTCTCTTTTCGCAGTTGGGCGCCAATATGGCCCCGATTCGAAGCGTGAGGGATCAGTATCCGGTCTTCACCGACGTGGCCGTCGACCCGGATGCGAACATTGTGGCGGTGACCGACGAAAACCTGTTCAGCCTGAGAACCTACGACAGAGATCTTGCCACCAACGCCGTGGGGTCGATTTTGTATGCGGCGTGGCGATCGATCCCCGCAACAAGGAGATTTATACCGTCAACAACGATACCGCCGCGGACATGCTGGTTTTCAAGTACGACGCCAGTGGAAACGTGCCTGCCTCGCGAACCCTGAAGCCCGCACCCGTCAGCACCTGGGGTGTCGCGCTGGATCTCACGCACGACGAAGTGGCTGTCACGATCGAGCATATAAATAAGGTAGCGATCTATCGGCGCCTGGCCGAAGGCGAGGAAAAACCGCTGCGTATCATCCGGGGACCAGACACCGGGCTGGCGGATCCTCACGGAATATTCGTCGATGGTGCGAACAATGAAATCTTCGTTGCCAACCACGACTCGTACCACGATGCCGTGGAGAGCGAAGATAATCCCAATAGTGTGCAAGCGCAGCTCGCGCGGGGCATCGCTACCCTGTCCGTGCCGGCGGATCGTCGCCAGCTTCGCCCCTCCAATGGAAAATTTGTAGAGCCGTCGATTACCATTTATGCGCGAACCGCGCAGAACAACGCTGCTCCGGTGCGGGCCATACGCGGACCCAGGACTGAGCTGAGCCTGCCCATGAAAGTCTTTGTTGACACGGCTCATAACGAACTCTACGTGGCCAACAGCGGCAGCAATGCCATTCTGGTTTTCAACCGGACGGCGAGCGGCGACGTGGCGCCCATCCGCAAAATCGAAGGTCCCGCGACGAGACTGAAAAAACCCGTCGGGCTATTCGTCGATAGCAAGAATGACGAAGTCTGGGCGACGAGCCCCGAGCAACACGCGGTCACGATCTACAGACGGACAGCGCAAGGCAATGCAGCGCCTCTGCGAATTCTTCGCGGTGCGCCGGACGACACTCCGGCTCCAGGCATTGGTAATCCGGGCGGCATCGCCTACGATTCGACGCGGGAACAGATTCTCGTGCCCAACTGAGTGGCGAATCCGCGTATCGCGATATTCGCCAGGCTGGCGAACGGAAACGTAGCACCGGCAAGAGTCATTGAAGGCACACACACCCGGCTTTCGAGAACATCACACGCAATCGCTTTCGATGAAAAGAACGACGAGATTGCCGTTCCAAATCCATTAGCGGAAGCGGTTCTGATCTTCCGGGGAGGCGCGAGCGGCGACGCAGCTCCGATCCGCACCATTCAGGGCCCGCGGACTCTTCTCCAGGAGAACGACGAACTGGCGCTGGACAACGTCCATGACGAACTCATCGTGCCGACGCGGCAGGCGATCCTGGTCTTCTCCAGATTGGCTAACGGTGACGCGGCCCCGGTGAGGATCATTGCCGGGCCAAAAACGAAGATCAATCGCGCGCGAGGGGTCGCCGTCGATCCCATTAACAACATCATCGCCATCGGCAACAGCGATCCCCAGGGTATTCTCATCTTCAATCGCACAGACCAGGGAGATGTCGCACCTCGCTCGATAATCTCGGGACCGAAGACCGGCATTTATACGACAAAAGGCTTTACGGTGAATCCGGCGCGCAAAGAGCTCATCGCCACTGTGGAGGCGCGCGGAGTGCAGGTCTCGCGCAACATCGGAGAATCCTTCGTTGGAGTCTGGAATTACACGGACAACGGTGACGTCCCGCCCAAGGCCGCCATCAAAGGTGACGCCACAAGGCTGATCGCCCCGAGAGGTGCGGCATTGGATCTGCGGCACCAGGAAATCTTCGTCATCGACAAGGTTCAGAATGCTTTCTTCGCTTACAGCTGGGAAAAGGTCCTGCAGGGAGCCAATAAATAAGGAGGTGTGGTCTTGAACTACAAACTAGCTGCAATGTCAGCGATGCTCGTGCTCTGCGTGGCCGGAGTGCCCGTGCTGGCGCATCATTCGGTGGCGGCCCAATTCGACCTGAACAAGCCAATCACACTCACAGGGAAGGTCGCAAAAGTGGAGTGGATCAATCCTCATTCCTATTTATGGTTGGATGTGAGCGATGACAGTGGCAACGTGAAACATTGGGCCCTGGAAATGGCCGGTCCGGGCGCGCTGCGCAAGGCGGGACTCAGCCGCGCAGATCGAGGCGGACTGAAGGCTGGAGATACGGTGACAGTGAACGCCGTGCGGGCCAAGGACGGAACGGACTCGGCGCTCATGAAAGATGTGAAGGTTCCCGATGGGCGCGTCTTCACTATCTGGACCAACGATCCCAACGCCCAGTAATCGTCTGG
>QHXD01000850.1:0-1332 GCA_003223895.1 Acidobacteriota bacterium | reverse complement strand
CGCACCACAAACCGGCCATCCGGACCTGACCGGGATGTGGAATGGCGGCCCCGCCCGGGGCCTGGTGATCAACAAAGAAGACCCGTTCGGCGCCTATCTGGCTGCCAGAGACGGCTCTCTCGTAAACTTCGAGCGCGACAACACCATCATTCGGAGAATGGATCCGAACAGGCCGTTCTACAAGCCCGAGTTTTGGGAAAAGGTTCAGAAAGGGGATCAGAACGGAAACACGGAAGACCCCTCGTACGGCTGTATGCCGGGCGGCGTCCCGCGCATGGGTCCGCCGGCCAAGATCGTCCAGACGGCGACGGAGCTGCTCTTCTTTTATGTGAGCCCGCCGGCGCAGGGATGGGGCGATCAATACCGCATCATTCCGATCGATGGCCGCGATCACACACCACTCGATCAACTGGACGGAACCTGGAAAGGCGAATCGATCGGACACTGGGAAGGAGACACGATGGTGATCGACACCATCGGATTCAATGACACCAGCTGGCTGGACATCGGCGGTTATTTCCACAGCGAGAACATGCACGTGATCGAACGGATGCGCCGAGAAGGCAACACGCTTACCTGGCAGGCAACGGTGGAGGATCCCGACGTGTTGATCAAGCCATGGGTGACGAACCCGCGGGTTCTGAGGCTCAATTCCGATCCGAAGGCAATGCTCGAGGAGTCACTGCCGTGTGTCGAGCGGGATCTCTCGCACTTAGTCAACAGGGAACATCACTAGTGAAGAGACAAAAAGAATCAGCCCCGAATTACGCCAATGACGCGAATGGGGCGCAAAAAACGATTCTTGATGCGCCCCATTCGCGTCATTGGCGTAATTCGTGGCTGAGTCTTTTTGTCTCTTTATGGTTCGGAGCGGTTGCCCTTCCGCAGGCAGCCGCTCAGAACGCCGCCGCCGCAATCAAGACAGCCGAGTACGCGCTAGGCATGATCCGCGGTCCGCAGCGAATCGACGCCATTAATACGGTGGAGTACTGGGGCGAAGGATATGCCTATTCCTTCGGCCAGGCCTACCGTCCGGATATGCCATGGCCGCCGGCCAAGGCAACCTATCACGCCAGCCTGAGCTACTTCATTCCGGCGATGCGTGTGGACGTCACGCGCAGCAATCCGGACGGGCCCGTTCAAGGCGGCGGTGGGCTGCCCTTGGCGTCGCCGGTACGGCAGACTCAGGTAGTGAACGGCAACTTCGCGTGGAACGAATCCGTTCCGGGTGCCGGCTTCACGACCGGCACCACTGCGACGCCTGCGCCAGGATCCGCCAACGATCGGCTTCTCCAGCTATGGAGCACACCCTATGGCGCGCTCAAGGCGGCT
>QHXD01000848.1:3563-5435 GCA_003223895.1 Acidobacteriota bacterium | reverse complement strand
GTGCTGAACATCGAATCGAAATCGCGATCCGAGAGACCGTGAGGGTGCTCGCTGGAAGGCTGGAGTGTCATCAGGTCCACGACGTTCACGACTCGGATCTTGAGATCGGAAAAATTCTGACGAAGCAGGTCGACCGCAGCCAGGGTTTCCAGTGTGGGGACATCGCCCGCACAAGCCATCACCACATCCGGTTCGCCGACCTGGCCCGTGCTGGCCCAGGACCAGATGCCGATCCCCTTAGTGCAGTGCCGGATTGCCGCGTCCATATCAAGCCACTGCAATTCCCGCTGCTTGCCGGCCACGATCACGTTCACATAATGGCGACTGCGCAAGCAGTGGTCCGCCACCGAGAGCAAGCAGTTCGCATCGGGCGGCAGGTAGACGCGGATAATATCCGCTTTCTTGTTCATGACGTGATCAATGAAGCCGGGGTCCTGATGGCTGAAACCGTTGTGGTCCTGACGCCAGACGTGAGAGCTCAGGAGATAATTGAGCGACGAGATCGGCCGCCGCCAGGGGATGTGGCGCGTCACCTTGAGCCATTTCGCATGTTGATTGAACATCGAGTCCACGATATGAATGAAGCCTTCGTAGCAGGAGAAAAAACCGTGACGTCCGGTGAGCAGATAACCTTCCAGCCAGCCCTGGCACATGTGCTCACTCAAGACTTCCATGACACGCCCGTCTGGCGACAGGTGCTCATCCGTGGGTAGCAGCGGTTCCATCCATTCTTTAGGCGTTACCTGATACAACGCGTCGAGCCGGTTGGACGCAGTCTCGTCGGGCCCAAACACTCGGAAGTTCGCGGCTTCCAGGTTCAATTTCATTACGTCACGTAAAAAGATGCCCAGAGCCCGGGTGGATTCAGCTGTTTCTTTGCCTGGTTTAGCTATCGGTATGGCGTAGGTCCGGAAGTCGGGCATCACCAGATCCTTCAGCAGCAGGCCACCATTGGCGTGGGGATTCGCGCCCATGCGCCGATCGCCTTTGGGCGAAAGTTCCGCCAATTCCGGAATCAGTCTGCCGGTTTCGTCGAACAACTCTTCGGGCTGGTAGCTCTTCAACCAGTCTTCGAGAATTGTCAGGTGTTCCGGCTTGCGCTCGAGATCGTCCACCGGCACCTGGTGCGCGCGCCACGTCCCTTCAACAGGTTTGCCGTCCACGAATTTCGGCCCGGTCCAACCTTTCGGGCTGCGCAGAATGATCATGGGCCAGGCGGGAAGGGTGACCGATCCTTTGGCGCGGGCCTCTTCCTGAATGAGGTGAATCTCTTTGACCACCGCATCAAGGGTCGCCGCCATTAGTTGGTGCATGGCTTCCGGTTCGTGTCCTTCGACAAAATAGGGCTTGTAACCGTATCCGGTGAAGAGGTGAGTCAATTGGTCGTCGCTGAGGCGTCCAAGGACGGTCGGATTCGCGATTTTGTAGCCGTTCAGATGAAGGACGGGAAGCACGGCCCCGTCGCGCGCAGGATTCAGGAACTTGTTCGAATGCCAACTGGCGGCGAGCGGCCCCGTTTCGCTCTCGCCGTCACCAACTACGCAGCAGGCCACCAGGTCGCGATTGTCGAAGACGGCGCCGTAGGCGTGCACCAGCGCATAGCCCAGTTCTCCCCCTTCATGGATCGAGCCCGGCGTTTCCGGGGCGGCATGACTGGGGATTCCTCCAGGAAATGAGAATTGCTTGAAGAGCCTTCTCAGGCCTTCCTCATTTTGCTGAATGTGTGGGTAGAGCTCCGTGTAGGTGCTCTCCAGATAGGTATTCGCCACCATACCCGGCCCTCCGTGCCCCGGCCCGCATATATAGATCATATTCAGGTTGAATTTCTTGATGATCCGATTGCAATGGACATAGATGAAATTCAGTCCGGGA
>QHXD01000848.1:0-3535 GCA_003223895.1 Acidobacteriota bacterium | reverse complement strand
AGTGGATTGGCGTACAGGTAAATCTGTCCGACGGAGAGATAATTCGCCGCGCGCCAGTAAGCATTCATTTTTCGGAGTTCTTCCGCGGAGAGAGGCCGCGAAGAAATGGGGAGTCTGGCGGAATCCGCGGAAACACCCGTAGTCATAGAAATTCCTTTCGTTTCGTCTTATTGAACCAGTGCTGGGAGATTTTGAAATTGGACGAATCCTGCATCTCAAATCCGAAATCCGGAAATATCGGATTGGACCTCGCACCAGAGGCAGTCCAATTTGCTATTTCGGATTTCGGATTTGAGATGCAGGATTCGTCCAATTTCAAAATCTCCTCAAAACCTGCCCAGTTGCTTCCTGGCGGCCGCGATCACATGGTCCGGTTCGAACCCGAACTTCCGCTGCAATTCTTTGAGCGGTGCCGAAGCTCCAAACGTCCTCATACCGATGACCTGACCCGAAGGGCCAACGTATCGTTCCCACCCGAAGGTGGAGGCCTGCTCAACGGCAACGCGCGCTTTTACGTTCGATGGGAGAACGCTCTCGCGGTACTCCTGTGTCTGGTGGTCGAAGATTTCCCAGGATGGCATCGACACCACGCGCGAAAGAATGCCTTCGGCAAGCAGCTTCTCATGGGCCTCAACGGCCAAACCGACTTCGCTGCCCGAGGCGATGATGATGACTTCCGGATTTCCGCCGGGACTATCGGCGAGCACGTAGGCGCCATGCGCGACGCCGGATGCCGGCGCGTACTTGCTGCGATCGAGGGTTGACAGCGGCTGGCGCGTGAACACCAGCGCCGCAGGCTGGTGGCGTAACTGCATGACGTAACGGTAAGCCTCAACGACCTCGTTGGCATCGCCGGGTCGCAACGTGATCAGGCCGGGTATCGCACGCAAGGATGCCAGTTGCTCGACCGGTTGATGAGTAGGACCATCTTCTCCGTCTCCCATCGCATCGTGGGTAAACACGAAAATAGCGGGCAGCTCCATGAGCGCGGCGAGCCGGATCGCAGGTCGTGCGTAGTCGCTGAAGATGAAGAATGTTGCGCCGAAGGCCCGGACCTTGGACAACGAGAGTCCGTTCACAATCGCGGCCATGGCGTGCTCGCGGATTCCGAAATGCAGGTTCTTTCCACCCGGGTTGTCCACTTCGAAATCTCCCGCGCCGCTGAACGTGAGGGTGGTCTTGTTCGATGGGCCGAGATCCGCAGACCCACCGAGGAACCACGGGATGTTTCGTGCGAGCACATTCAGCACCTGGCCCGAGGCTTCCCGTCCAGCAATGCCCTTGGCATCGGCCGGGAAGACAGGAAGGTCACGATCCCAACCCGCAGCGAGTTCCCGTCTCTGCATCAGTTCGATTTGGTTTGCCAGTTCGGGAAACTGGGATCGATATGAATTGAACAATACCGTCCAGTTACGCCGCACACTTGCGCCTCGTGCGCCAACGCCGGCCGCGAAGTGATCATAGACGCCGTCCGGCACAAGAAACTTTTCGTCCTCAGGCCATCCGTAGCTGCGTTTGGTGAGCCGGACCTCTTCGTCGCCGAGCGGTTCGCCGTGAGCCGCGGCAGTGTCCTGCTTGTTCGGTGAGCCGTACCCGATGTGGGTGTCCAGGACAATGAACGTGGGACGCCCCTTCGTCTTCCGGAAGATATCCAACGCGTGCTCGATGCGATCGATGTCATTGGCATCGCCGACTCTCAGCACGTTCCATCCATATGCCATGAATCGTGCCGCGACGTCCTCAGTGAACGCGAGGCGTGTGCGAGGTGGGCGGCCAGTGACGCTGCTTCCGACGCTACGCCCTCCATCAGGCAGCCATCACCACAAACGGCATAAATGTTGTAGTCGAAGATCTCGAAGCCCGGCCGGTTGTATTGGCTGGCCAGCCACTTCTCCGCCATCGCCATGCCAACGCTTGTGGCGACTCCTTGTCCCAGCGGACCGGTCGTGGTCTCGACGCCGGACACCCAGTGGTATTCCGGGTGACCGGGCGCCTTGCTGGCGAGCTGCCGGAACCGCCGGATGTCATCGAGCGTTACCGACTGCTGTCCCAGCGTTTCATAATCGGCGTTCACTGCGCGCGTACGGGTGAGATGGAGCGCCGACCAAAGCAACATCGAAGCATGGCCGTTAGACAGTACGAAGCGATCGCGATTGGGCCAGATCGGATCCTGCGGATCAAAGCGCATCGCGCGATTCCAGATTGTATAGATCAGCGGTGCGAGTGCCATTGGCGTGCCGGGGTGTCCGGACCTGGCCCGAGCCCCGAGCTGATCGAGATTCCAGCCGGACTTGGCGACACCAATGACTGGCACATTCAGGTGTCCACGCTTCACCATGCCTTGCAGCGCAGGGAAAATCTTTTTGTAGGCGAGATCACCCGTCGCTCCAAAGAAGACCAGCGCGTCCGAATGCAGATTGCCCATAAGTATCTCCCTTCAGCCTATGACCTTTCAGCCGCTTTCTCCAGGTGTCCACCGAATTGATACCGCATGGCGGACAAGAGTTTGTCCGCAAACTCCGCTTCGCCCCGTGACTCGAATCGCTCGAACAGAGCTGAGGTAAGAACAGGAACCGGCACGGCCTCATCGATTGCGGCCTTGATCGTCCAGCGGCCCTCGCCCGAGTCCGATACACGGCCCGCGAAATTCGAAAGAGTCGGATCTTCGTGCAGAGCGGCCGCTGTGAGATCAAGCAACCAGGATGCGATCACACTGCCGCGGCGCCAGACCTCTGCAATGTCAGACAGATTGAGGTCGTACAGATAATGCTCGGGATCGCGCAATGGCGTGGTCTCGGCGTCGATTCCATGCTTCTGCTTGCCGGCATTCGCGGAACGCAGGACGCTCAGCCCCTCAGCATAGGCGGCCATGATTCCGTACTCGATTCCGTTGTGTACCATCTTGACGAAATGGCCGGCGCCGTTTGGACCGCAGTGCAGGTAACCTTTATCTATGCGGTATGCCGCCCACACCCGGCGCCAGCGTTGAGAAGATTGGGTCCAGCCGTTTGACCCCGTCCTTTTCACCGCCAATCATCATGCAGTAACCGCGTTCCAGGCCCCATACACCGCCGCTCGTGCCTACGTCCACGTAGTGGACACGCTTCGATGCCAGTTCTTTTGCGCGGCGGATGTCGTCAACGTAATAAGAACTCCCACCGTCGATCACGATGTCACCCGCGTCGAGTTGGGGAAGAAGGCCGGCAATGGTCTCGTCCACGACTGCTGCGGGAACCATCAGCCAAACTGCCCGCGGCTTCTCGAGCTTTTTGATAAGGTCTGCGATTGAGACGGCTCCCACCGCCTTTTCCTCAACCAACTGGCTGACCACCTCCGGCGATCTGTCGAACACCACGCATTTGTGGCCATTCCGAATCAGGCGTCGGACCATGTTGGCGCCCATCCTGCCGAGCCCTACCATTCCAAGTTGCATAAGCTCTCCTTCTTTCAAAACAAATCGTTGCGGACTTCGCAGTGTGCGCCGCAGTTGATCGCGCTGCGCAACCGCTGCATGGCGGCGCAGACGCCTGGCACG
>QHXD01000137.1:413-14414 GCA_003223895.1 Acidobacteriota bacterium | reverse complement strand
GCACGCGACCGCATTGTCCGCCTGGATGAGAAGGACAACTTCTGGCAGATGGGCGATACGGGTCCCTGCGGTCCCTGTTCGGAAATCCACTATGACCTTGGCCCGGAGGCGAGCGAGCTCGGCCATGCAAACTGCGCGTTCCCCTGCGACTGCGGGCGCTACGTCGAGATCTGGAATCTGGTTTTCATGCAGTTCGATCGCGCCAAGGATGGACACCTCTCGCCCCTTCCCAAACCTTCGATCGACACCGGCATGGGACTCGAACGTATCGCCTCCGTCCTTCAGGGCAAGATCAGCAACTACGAAACGGATCTGCTTCGGCCGATCATCGACCGGGCCTGCGAAATCTTCAACGTGGAGTACGGCGCTTCGGCTGCTTCCGACACCTCGCTTCGAATCATCGCGGATCACGTGCGCGCCGCAACGTTTCTCATCAGTGACGGCGTGATCCCATCCAACGAAGGCCGGGGTTACGTCCTGCGCAAAATCATGCGGCGCGGCATCCGGCAGGGCACGCTGCTCGGCTACAAGGAACCTTTCCTCTATCAACTTTCCGGCTATGTCACGGAGATGATGAAGGAAGCGTACCCGGACCTGGTAAACACGCGCGAGTACGTGGCACGAGTGATCAAGACAGAGGAAGAGCGATTCGCGGCAATGGTCACCGTCGGACTGCAGAGACTCGAGGAAGTGATCAGCCAGACCGCGAAATCCGGCAAGAACGTGATCCCTGGCGTTGAAATCTTCAAGTTATATGACACGTTCGGCTTCCCGCTCGATTTCACAAAAGAAATCGCCGACGAGAAATCCATGCAGCTCGACATGGACGGCTTTGAGGCCGAGCTCGAAAAACAGCGCGAGCGCGCGCGCCAGAGCTGGAAAGGCGACGAGGCGGCCGTCAGTCCTCTGTACCAGAAGTTCGTCGAACAGGGTGGAACGCCGTTCCTGGGCTATCAGGCCGTCCGGTCGACGGGCAGCGTGATCGGCATCCTTATTAATGGGGCCCTCGCACGCTCGGTTGAAGGCCATGGAACCACCGCTGAAGTGATCCTCAACGAAACGCCCTTCTATGCCGAATCCGGCGGGCAGGTCGGGGACACAGGAACTCTGACGTCTCCGAATGGCGTGGCTCACGTCGAAAATACGTACGCGCCGGTTCGAGGGATTGTCGTCCACAAGATTCGGATGGAATTCGGAAAGCTGGCCGTCGATGACCAGGTGGAGGCCCACGTCGACGAAGAGCGACGCCGCCGGATTGCAGCCAACCACACGGGGACCCACATTCTTCACGCGGTATTGCGCGAAACGCTGGGCACCCATGTAAAGCAGGCCGGCTCCCTGGTGGCTCCGGATCGACTGCGATTCGACTACACCCACTTTGCGCCCCTGACGGATCGGGAAATCGAAGAAATCGAACAGAAAATCAACCAGATCGTCTTCCGGAACCTGGCTGTCGACACAAAAGTCATGGAAATCAACCAGGCGGTTGCCGCCGGCGCCCTGGCCTTTTTTGGGGAAAAGTATCAGCAGCAGGTTCGTGTCGTTTCGATTCCGGAAGTCAGCATGGAGCTTTGCGGCGGCACCCACACGAAAATGACGGGGGACGTCGGGCTGTTCAAGATCGTCGGAGAATCCAGCATTGCCTCCGGAATTCGGCGAATCGAGGCCCTGACGGGGTTTGGGACGTATCTCCGCCTGGAGGAGGACGAGGACCTCATTCAGGAGCTTTCCCAAACACTCAGGGCGCCGCGAACCGAGCTTAGCCGGGCCGTCGGCCGGCTGATCGACCAACAGCGCCAGCTGGAGAACGAGTTGGAGATCCTGAAGCGAAAGGCGGCCAATTCCCAGGTCGGCGGCCTGGCCGAAGCGCCGAATAAAGTTAAAGGTATAGCGGTCATTTCCCGAAAAGTAGAGGGGGTGGACGCCTCCATGCTCCGGGAACTTGCTGAAAATACAGGGGCAAAAATTGGTTCCGGAGTTGTTGTCCTTGGGTTAGCCTCCAATGGCAAAGCTTCGCTGGTGGCCGTGGTTTCGGAGGACCTCCAGAAGCGCCTCCACGCCGGAAAGATTATTAAACGGGTGGCGGAGCTGGTTGGCGGAAGCGGCGGCGGGCGGCCTGATTTTGCTCAGGCGGGCGGAAAAGACGCCGAAAAGCTGGAAGGGGCTTTACAAGCCGTGTACAATATCGTGGCCGAGTTTCTGACTTAGGCCACTGTAACTTGTGGGTGTAATGCAAAAACGTTCTTTGACTGTTCTCGCTGCGGCCGCTCTTCTGATCATGAAGGCTGGTCCGTCTATGGCTGAAAATAAAATCCAGGCGTTTGTTGGCTCCGACGGTAAGATTACTTTTACCAATCTGGTCGACAATGCGCCCGCGCCGATTCCATCGGTGATTCTCGAATCAACGGATCTGCTTGGTAATGAAATGCCGGCGCCGCTGAAAACACTTGTCGACACCATCGCGTCAAACCATGGCGTGGATCCAGCGCTTGTACGCGCCGTAATGAAGACCGAATCGAATTTTGATCGCTGGGCTAGATCCCCAAAGGGTGCACAGGGATTGATGCAATTGATTCCGGCTACCGCCCGCAGGTTTGGAGTGCGGGATTCTTTTGATCCCGAACAGAATGTGGAGGGTGGTGTGCGCTATTTGAAATTCCTCCTCCAGAAGTTCAACGGGAATCTGGACCTTTCGCTGGCCGCATACAATGCGGGAGAGAATCTCGTGGAAAAGCTTGGTCGTATCCCTGCAATTCCCGAGACGACGAATTACGTTCGCAAGATTCGCGCAATTTACGCGAAGAAGTCGGCGCCTGGGACTCCGGCTGCGCCTGTCTCGGCTTCGCCTGCGATGATCGCAACTGCGTTTCGGCCCGAAACGGCAGCGCCCGTAACGGCGAAGGAAGAGACGCGGCAGGTCTACCGGACCCAAGATGATAACGGTGTGGTGCACTTCTCAAATATCGGACCTCCGAACTGAGCGGCTGCGAATGCAAGCCCGACCCGAAGCGCAAGTGCGATAGGGCGCAGCCATCGAAAAGATGAAGATTCACGCAGTTGTAATCGCTGCGCTTCTATCCGTCGCAACGCTGGCCGCGCAAACGCCGGCACACAATTCTGCCGCCCACAATTCTTCGCTGCTTCAACAAGCCCGGCAAGCATTCGTATCAGCGGAAGCCCTCGAGGCTCAGCTCAACGAAAAGCCACCGGCTGAACGAACTCGTTCGTTGTATCTGAAGGTCATCAAAGCGTATCAACGTGTGTACCTCATTACGCCGCACACTGGATATGCAGATAACGCATTGATGACGATCGCGCGCCTTTACGAGGAAATCGAGGAGAAGGCGCCCGCGATGCAAACCCTGAGTTTCCTGATTCGGGAATATCCGGGCACGCCTTTCAAAGAAACGGCGGAAAAAGATCTCGCACGGCTTCAGGGCGTTCCGGAGAAGAAGACCGGTGCAGTCGAGAACGTTCGATACTGGGAAACTCAGAATTCGGTCCGCGTCGTCATCGATGTGACCGGCGAGATTGCGTTCAAACAGGGTGAGGCCAGGAGTCCTGACCGTGTTTTCATCGACATTTCACCTGCACGGCTCAATTCCCTGCTGGCGGGCAAGCAGTGGCCAGTGAAGTCGGACCTGCTGGATCAGATCCGGATCGGACAATACGATGCTTCAACCGTCCGCGTTGTCCTGCATGTCGGAGCTATTGGCCAAACCACAAGCTTCCTGCTAAAAGATCCGGATCGGCTCGTGGTTGATGTCATGGCAAAGGAAACCGCAGCCGTTTCGGCACAGCCGGTGTTGGCGTCCGTGACCGCGCCCCCGCCGGAGCCGCCGCCGGTCCCCGCGCCTGCTAATGCAACAACCAGGCCGGCGCCGAAGCCGCCGGACACGAAACCGCCCGACGCCGAAACGAAGGTCATCACGCCGGCAAAGCCGCCTAACGCCGGACCCCGGTCTCTGGTCCGGAGTCTGGGTCTCAAACTTTCGCGCGTTGTCATCGACGCCGGACACGGAGGCCATGATACCGGCAGCATCGGCCCCAGAGGTTATTCGGAAAAGGAACTCGTTCTGGACGTTGCCACGCGGCTCAAACAACTGATCGAGACCGAGCTGGCAGCCGAAGTCGTGATGACCCGGAACGACGACAGTTTCGTTCCGCTCGAAACGCGGACGATCGTGGCGAACCAGCAACAGTCGGACTTGTTCATATCCATCCATGCGAACTCCAGCGCTGTTCGTTCAGTGCGCGGTGTGGAGACGTTTTTTCTCAATTTCACATCCTCGCGTGAGGCACTCGAAACAGCATCCCGAGAAAACGCCGCTTCAGAACGTTCGATTCATGAGCTTCAGGATCTCGTGAAGAAGATCATGCTTCGCGACAAGGTGGACGAATCGCGCGAGCTGGCGCGGCACATTCAGCACGCAATGGCGGCACGAAAGGGCGCCGGCACGGATCGTGGAGTGAAACAGGCCCCGTTTGTCGTGCTGATCGGCGCGAACATGCCTTCGATCCTCGCAGAAGTCTGCTTCATCAGCAATCCTGAAGAGGAGCGGCTGATCAAAACCCCTCAGTATCGTCAGGCGATTGCCGACTCTCTCTTCGAGGGTGTAAGATCGTATGCGGAATCGCTGAGCGGTACGAAGACCGCAAAGACTCAGGAGAAAAGTCAGGAGTAAGGCGTGGGGGGACCGGCCAATAGCCTTCAAGGAGGCCGCGAAGCGGTGTACCAACCATGGCTGGCCGGGTGGGCCCGACGCTAATAAGAATGCTTAGGAATTGGTTCTGGAGCCTGCTTGGAATCGTAATGATGGCAGCGGCTCTACAGGGCCAGTCGCGGGAATCTGTTCTGAAGGGGGTTGCACAAGACCCCGGTTGGTCCCCTGTCGATAAGCCCATCCAGTACGACGAAAAGAATATCGAACAGCTTGCCGGGAAGCGCGCAGCGTCGATCAAACATTACGGATTGATCGGCGCGACGACGCAGACCTGGCGCGGTTCCGATGCAACCGTGCGCGTAACCCTTTATGAAATGCTGGATGCCAGCGCCGCGTACGGATTCTTTACGTTGGAACGGAACATGGACCAGCCTGGCTTTGCAATGCTTTCCGTGGGGACCGAGGGATTCCGAGCCGGAAATCGATCGGTTTTCTGGCATGCCAAATACGTCGTCCAGCTCGACGGAAACTCAACGGCTGCGGATCGTCTGGCGCGAATCATTTCCGAGAATATTTTTGGCCGATCGCGGAAGCCTCCAGTCTCCAGTCATCTCCCCCCGGAAAATCTCGTTCAGGGATCGGAACGCTACGTACTCGATGAAACCGGCATTGGACGCGAAGTCGCGCTGGATCCGAAGACCGTGGGATTCGACGACGGTGTCGAGATTGCGACTGCGGACTATCGTGTAGGCGCCAGGACTGCGCACCTGGTACTTCTCCTGTATCCAACACAGCAGATTGCCAAGAAGTACGCAGACCAGTGGGACGTGGATGCTCCACTCCAAATGATCGTGCTTTCCGGAAACGTGTCGGTCCTTTGTTTGCGCTGGTGCGAGGAACAAAGGATGAGTCGGTTGCGGCGCCGATTCTCGATGGCGTCAATTATGAATCGATGGTCACCTGGAATGAGCCCCGTCCCGACATTGTGTTGCGGGATGTGATCCTCACCATTTTCAGTTTTATCGGCGTGGCGCTTCTCTTCACCCTTGTGGCAGGATTGAGTTTCGGCGGTTTACGGGTCTTCGTCAAGGCGCGTTATCCGGACCGCGTTTTCGACCGCGCGGACCAGATGGAAATCATCCAACTCAAACTAACACAAGGAGTTATTCGTAAGGAGCTGCACGAATAGGATCGGGGATTTTTTTCATTTTCAATTAAGAGCAATTGTCTGAACATGTTGAAAACGGAAAAAAATAATTCGTTGACAACCCCTACCCCCCTATTTAAATTAACTGTCATTGGAGCTTCGACCCTCGTTGCTGGACGAGGTTTTCGATCCTTTTTCTCTTTACAACTATTGCTCACCCGACCTGGGTGAGCATTTTTTTGCCGGCGTAGCTCAGTTGGTAGAGCAGCTGATTCGTAATCAGCAGGTCAGCGGTTCAAGTCCGCTCGCCGGCTTTTATAATCAATGGGTTTGTCCTCATGACCGGTATTATCCGAATTTACCGGAAATTTGCGGCCCCACGAAAAAGACGCACTGTTCCCAGCGTGGTATAGTCCCTTCAATGTTGCGCCATAGTCTTTGCCGTGCTGTATTTGCACTTCTGTCATTCGGTTCGGCAGCGTATGCGCAAACGGGAACCATCACCGGAACAGTGACCGATGCGGTCGGGGGCGTTCTGCCCGGCGTGACGATCACACTCACAAACACCGGCACAAATTCACAACGCAGTGTCGAAACAGACGAGCGGGGCGACTACAACGTCGTGTTGCTGCCCGCGGGCACGTATGAGATCCGGGCTGAGCTTCCCGGTTTCAAGACGGCGGTCGCCAACAACGTCCGTGTAAGCGTGGACGACAGGCTGCGTGTCAACCTGTCGTTGGCTGTAGGAGATGCTGTCGATCGGATCCTCGTCACCGACGCAACACCGCTCGTGCAATCCGAGAGTTCGTCGGTTGGCAATCTCATAGATAACCAGAAGGTGGTCGAGCTCCCCTTGAACGGCCGGCGGTTCGAGTCGCTCTCCCAGTTGGTTCCCGGCTCTGCATCGGCGGCGCCTGGCTCGGCGCTCCGGTTCCGCGGCGGCTTCACGGCTGCCGGAGCGAGAGAAACCGCAAACAACAACATTCTGGATGGCGTAGACAACAACGATACCGCCATCAATAGCTTCACCCTCCGTCCGATCGTCGATGCCATCGACGAATTCAAAGTTCTCATCAGTTCATACTCTGCCGAATTCGGGCGCGCCGGTGGAGCCCAGATAACGGTCAACACCAAGTCGGGCACGAACCAGTTTCACGGGGCGGCCTGGGAGTTTCTGCGCAACGACAAGCTGGATGCGCGGGATTTTTTTAATACAAAGGATTCCGGACCAAAACCCCCGTTTCGCCGCAATCAGTTCGGAGCGACCATCGGAGGCCCGGTTATCCACGATTCCACGTTCTTCTTTCTTGCCTACGAAGGTGTTCGCCGCACACAACAATTCGCGAGCCGACAGCAGGTACCGACCGAGGCGCTCCGGAGAGGTGATTTTTCGGCGTTGACGGTTACCTCGCCGATACGCGATCCGGAGAATCCTCTGACTCCGCCTTTCCCGGGCAACATTATTCCTGCAAACCGTATCCATCCCATCGCCAGGCGCATTCTGGACCGCGGTTCATTTCCGTTACCTACGCCGGGGCTGGCCGTGCCGAACAACTTCCTGGCCATGAACCCGTATCCGAATGACGTCAATCAGTACAACGTTCGATTGGACCGCCGCATCACACGATCGAATACGCTCTTCGGCCGATACGGACTCACCAGTGACGCCCTCATGACGCCATGCTCCGGCGCCGGACAAACCGCGTGCTTGCCGGGATTCGGCCATAACGACGTCACCCGGGCGCAGTCGTTATCGCTTGGCGATACCCAACTCCTTTCGCCGAAGCTGATTCTCGAAGTTCGAGCCGGTTACAATCGGGAACGTCAATCGCGAATCGCTCTGACGTCCGGCAACAACGACATTTCATCGGAGATCGGCATTGCGGCATCGCGGGATCCCAGGGACTTCGGTCATCCGCAGATTGCGATCACGGGCTTCGGGACAATCGGAGATCGCGGCTACCAGAATCGGGCCGGGACCACGGTTCAAGTGGCCGGCAGCTTGAGCTACACAGCGGGACCGCACTTGGTTCACACCGGCGTCGAACTGCGACGGATCATGTATTACGCGGGGTCGAACGCAAGGGAGACACTTCGTTTCAGCGGCATCTGGACCGGCAACGCTTTCGCGGATTTCCTGCTGGGTCTGCCGAGCCAGACCACGCGCGATCCTTTGAACAGTTTCCGCTATCACATTCTCGATTCATACAACTGGTTTATTGAGGATGATTTTGCTGTCTCCAAGCGGCTGAAGCTAAACCTGGGGATGCGCTATGAATACAATACTCCCGCGGTGGAGAAGCAGGATCGTCTGGCCCAACTCAATGTCGTGACGTTGAAATACGAACTTGCCGGAAAGGACGGAGCCTCGCGGGCGCTCTACAATCCCGATAAAAACAACTTCGGGCCGCGCTTCGGTTTCGCGTTCCGGCCGGGCGGCACGAGCAAGACCGTGGTTCGCGGTGGTTACGGCATTTTCTACGATCTGGCCAGCGTAGGCACCAGTCTGGCTTCCGTTCGTAATGGCCTGCCGTTCCAGCAACCGGAAACTTTTGAAGCAGGCATTTCGCCGAACGCTCTCACGCTTTCCAATCCGTTTCCATCCGCGCGCTTGAACACTATTTTCGATTCGCCGTCGATGGATCCCGGTTTCCGCGATGCCTATATACAACAGTGGAACTTCGGCTTTGAACGGCAACTCCCCGGGAGCACTGTCTTCGAAGCCAGCTACGTTGGGAACAAGGGCACGCGTTTGATAAGAACCGTGGATATCAATCAGGCGTTTCCTGTTCCAGGCGTCAATCAGCCTCCGGTTCAGCCGCGCCGCCCTTTGCCGGGATATGGCGCAGTACCTGTTCTGGAGAGTTCGGGCAGTTCGATCTACCACGGATTCCTGGGCCGCGTGCAGCGCCGGTTTTCAGGTGGGCTATCGTTGCTTTCGTCCTACACGTACAGTCATGCGATCGACGATTCGAGTGGGGGCAATGTTGCGCAGGACGCCAGAAATCTGAAAGCGGACCGCGGCAGCTCCGACTTCGACGCACGCCACCGGCTCGTTGTCAGCTATGTTTACGAGCTCCCATTTGGGAATGGAAAGCGTTTTGGAAACGAGTGGTCATCGACTCTCGATACGATCCTTGGCGGATGGGAGTTCTCCGGTATCGCGGCGTTCGAGTCTGGAAGGCCCATCTTTATCCAGCTCAGCCCTTCGAATCAGATCAGCAATACCGGCTCGACGCGAGATCGACCCAATGTTGGGCAGTACATTGAGAACCACTACATCGAAACGGGAATCAAGCCGGTGATCAAAAACTCCACGGACAAAACCGTCTATCTGGACCGACGAGCGTTCTCGGTACCACCTCGCGGTACGTTCGGCAATACACCACGGAATTACTTCAACGGTCCCGGAACGAGCAATTTGGATCTGATGGTGGGGAAGAATTTCCGGCAAGAGCGGTTCAATGTTCAATTCCGAACTGAACTCTATAACGCGTTGAACCGTCCGTCTTTGAATCAGCCAAACCGGAATCCGGATAGCAGCTCTTTTGGAACGATTACCAGTACCTTGCAGGAGAATCGTCAGGTACAGGTTGGACTGAAAGTCACGTATTAAGAATACGAAGACAAAAAAATACAAAGGCACAAAAAAAATTCGGCAACGAGGGTAGATCCCTCGTTGCCGAATTTCTTTGTGTCTTGTTTCTTAAACTCGTTCGACGCTGGCCGCCTCAGTCTCGAGCGGCTGCAACTTTGCACCGGCCTGCGATGCCCGGCGAGCGGGGAATTCTGCCACGCGTCCGGAATCCGAGACAGGGAAGGCGGATACGGCGCGCTCCTTCGAGAAGGTCAGCTTATCGGCCGAAGCCCCAAGGTCAATCTTGATGACGTCGCCCAGTCCGATCTGGCCGGTCGCGATCAGGTTGGATAATGGGTATACGAGATGCCGTTCAATGGCGCGTTTCAAGTGCCGTGCGCCATACTTCAGATCTGTCCCCTCGCGAAGCAGGAATTCTTTCGCGTCGGCGGTGCATCTAAAGATGAATTGCTTGTCCGACTGCGACGACATGATCCTGTTCTGAACGTCGTTCAATTCGATGTCCAGTATCTGACGAAGGTGTTGCTGATTCAAAGTACGGAACACAACGACCTTGTCGATCCTGTTCATGAACTCGGGGGAGAACTTCTTTTTCGCCGTGTCCAGAGCCGTGTAATACATCTTCCGATCGATCTCGGCGAGATTCGTCTCATCCGTCTTCACGCCGGAAGTGAATCCAATTCCGCCCGTCAGCATCTCGCTCATCTCCACGGCGCCGAGATTCGACGTCATGAACACAACACAACGAGATAGATCGACTTTTCGGTTATCACCCAGAGTGAGTGTAGCTTTGTCGAGGATCCCCAGCAGAAGCTGCCAGAGAGCATCGTTCGCCTTTTCGATTTCGTCGAACAGCAGAAAACTGAAACGCGCGCGATCCGTCTGGTGCTGATCGATGGCTTCCTGGGTCAGAAGCGGGGGCGTTTCGCGGTGTCCGAGATAACCCGGAGGCGAACCGATCAGTTTGGCAATCTCATGACTATGTTGAAATTCAGCACAATCGATCTTGATGAAAGCTCGAGGGTTTCCAAACAGAATTTCAGCCGACGCTTCGACGACTCTTGTTTTGCCGGACCCCGTGGGACCCAGAAACAACAAGTTGCCAATCGGACGTCCCGGCATAGCCATGCCCGCCAGGTAAATCTGGTACATGTTCACGATCCTACTGACCGCGCGGTCCTGGCCGACGATCTTTCCCAAAAGCCGACGTTCAAAGTCAAGGACTTCAGAACTCCGCATCTCGGGATCTAGTAGAACTTCTTCTGAAACGAAAGGTTTGACCATCGCCTTGTACCTCTTTTCCGGTCCTTCCTGGCCTAGCATCACAGCCCTTTTAGCTCAGTCTCTAACCTACTACGTGCAAATCGTCTGCCAATCCAACGCCGGAGTCGATATTACCCATGTTCTCTATTTTTGGACGGCAACCTGACCATTTCGGTGGAACTACGATTCCCCTACGGGTCAGTCACATAAGGGTTATCGACAGTTCTGGCCCAGGGCTTTAAGCAAATAGGTGTATTTTCTATTTAACGGTATGTGCCTGTTGGATCGTGTGATGGTACAGATCCTCGTACTGGACAACGATCTTGCTGGCGCAGAAATTGTGTCTTGCATGCTCACGGGCGGCCTTACCCATATTGGAACTTAATTGCGGATCATTGAGAATGGCGAGGCACCCCTCTGCCATCGATGATACATCTCCCACCCCATACAAAAAGCCGTCCACCCCGTGCCTGACGACCTCGGGAACACCTCCAACCTGGGTTGCAATGACGGGGACCTCACAGGCCATGGCCTCGAGGGCTACGAGTCCAAAAGACTCGAGTTCGCTCGGCAGCAGCAGGATGTCGGAAACGGACAGGAGCCTGTTCATCTCGTTTTGCTTGCCCACAAACAGCACATCTTTGGCGATACCGTGCGTATTCGCGAGCCATTCGGCCTTCGGACGCTCCGGGCCGTCGCCTACCATCAGGAGCCGGGCTTTTTGCTTCTTTCGGACCTCGGCGAAGATTGCGATGACGTCCTCAACCCGCTTCACGGGCCGAAAGTTTGAAATATGGATCAGAATGCCTTCGTCGTCGTTCGCGAACTTGCGCCGCAGGCCCTTGTCGGTCGCGCGATCGTAAACGTCGCAATCGACGAAATTGGGAACGACCGTCACCGGCCGCTGAACCTGGAATTCCTCGATCGTCCGGCGCCGAAGATATTCGGACACCGCGGTGACGGCATCACTCTGTTCGATGCCAAAGCGTGTGATCGGCAGATACGAACGATCGTTGCCGACCAAGGTGATATCCGTCCCATGAAGCGTCGTGACGAAGGGTACAACGCGATCCGTCAGCATCTTCTTCGCGAGGTACGCGCTGATGGAGTGGGGGATCGCATAGTGGACATGCAGAATATCCAGGTCATATCGAGTCATCACTTCAGCCATCTTCGTTGCGAGGACCAGATCGTAGGGCGGGTATTCGAACAGCGGGTATGCGAGGACTTCGACCTCGTGGAAAAAGATGCGCTCGTTCATCGTAAGGCGAATCGGAAGCGCATAGCTGATGAAGTGAACGTCGTGGCCGCGCCCGGCAAGTTCCTTGCCGAGTTCAGTAGCGACGACGCCGCTTCCCCCGTAAGTTGGATAGCAAGTGATGCCGATCTTCATAGCTCGATGACCTGATGCTCTTTTGAATCGAGACTGAGTTCCTGTTCCAGGCGTGCTGCGAAATCCAGGCCGTAGCGCACCAGAAACGACGTGACGTTGATCACTCGTTCCTGGAGCTTTTTCTCTGGATACAGCGAGTTTGCAACTGCATCGAGGTGTCTTTCCAGCGTCTCGTTGCGCCTGGCTTCAGCATTTACAAACCTGGTACGAAGCGCCTCAACCTGATGCATCACCTTCTGACGCGACGTATCGAGCGCCCCCGCGAGCGTCGGATCGACGGCATTCAAGACCGGCCGAAGTGATTCCAATTGTGCCGTTACCCGGTCTCGAACCTCATCAAATAATTCGACGCCCTGAACACTTGCGACGGCTTTGTGTTTCATGAATTCCCGTCCTCGAAACACATCCACGAATTCCATTTCGTATTTCTTCAAGGCGCGGGAAACCCGGCTCTCCAGAATCGTGGCACTGAGCCGGGGAAATGCCGGCGGGACAGGACGCTGCAAGGTCTCGTACACGGCGCCGGCCTGCGCGAAGTAAGCAATTTCCGCCGGGCCGCCAACGTAGGCCGCGGTTGGAAAGATCGCATCCTGAACTGCGGGCCGCAGCAAAACGTTCGGACTCAGCGATTCCGCGTCTTCGATTTCTTCGGGCCGCAATGCCTGTCGAGACTTGCCGCGATAAGCGAACAAGCCCGTGAAATGGCTCTCGACCTTCACCTGCGGATGGTATCCAGCCTCGGAAAGCGCGCGGCTTCGAGCCAGCACTGCCGCTCGAATTTCCGCGTTGTGACGGACGGCCTGGGCCAGTGTCGGTGCCGCAAGCCGTTTCAACTCCGGATGGAGCGGGTTGGCAAGAATCAGTCCCGTTCCCTTGAACAATCGCGCCATCATTCGGCCGAACGCGTCAGCAGGCGAGACCCCTGGTTTGTATGACGATTCCACGAGATCACGCACCGGAGGTTGAAATTCGGAATCGGGCAGGCTCGAAAAACATGCCGAGACTGCAGGACCCACGTCGGCGCCAAACTGCAGCCACCCTACGGGTCTGGATTCCGTGTTCGAGAGGTCGACGGAGATTCTCTGCACTGCGGCATCACGGTCGAGCACCGCCGTCCATTGAATTTCCTCGAAGTCGTGGTCTTCGGCAGCAACCCAGAACACCGGAATCGCCGGAACTCCCGCCTGGTCCAGTGCTTTGGCGAGCTTGATACTCGTCAGCGCTTTGAGAATGGTGTAGTGAGGACCCGTGAACAGGCCCGGCTGCTGTCCGGCGATCACGGCGACAGCACCGGCGCCAAGTTTGTTCACCGATGCAGGATCGCCACCCCAGTCTCTTTGCTGTTCGGACAGGGCGGCACACAACTTTTCGCGATGAATGGATTCGAGGCGGGGCCTTGCACGCGCGAAAGCAACAATCGAGTCGAGCGTGTAATTTTGCGGATAAAAACGCTGAAGGCGGCTCCAGTCGTTGAGGTAGTCGAGGAAGAGCGCCGACGTCGCCGGCAAACTTCCGAACGGAATCCGCATCATGAAAGTTCGGCTAACTCGCTGTTCATCCTTCGGAAGGTTTGCTGCAAATCTTCTCGCTGGGTCTGCCCAAGCGGAAGCATTGGCCGCCGCGGCAGGCCCGGCTGAAATCCTTCCAGCTCCATCCCGCACTTCAGCCCGGGAATGCCGTATTTCGTGGTAACGGCACCGGCCGCAGGCGCGATGATCCGTTGAATGATTCCGGCCTTCTTGTAATCTCCAGTTGAAACCGCTCGATACAGCGCCAGCGCTGCCCTCGGCGCGGCGCAGGCGATCGCGACAACACCTCCGCGCGCACCCACGACCATTGCAGGAAAGAGAACGGGCGCGGAACCGCTCAGTATCGAAAACTTCTTCGGATCGGTGTTCCATGCGACTTCGGAGTCCAGTTTCACGTCGCCCGAACT
>QHXD01000137.1:0-404 GCA_003223895.1 Acidobacteriota bacterium | reverse complement strand
GCTCGATCACCAACCGCGATTCGAGAGGCATCCCCGTGAATACAGGGACGTTGTAGATGACGACAGGAACGGGCGAGGCGTCCGCTACCGCGGTGTAGTGTGCAAAGTACACGTCGAAGGTCATCTGGCTCTTGAAATAGAAAGGATTCTTCACCAGAACGGCATCAACTCCCCGATCTGCTGCCTCCTTCGTGAGTTCGATCGTGGCCCGCGTGGACTCCATGCCGGTTCCAGCCAGAAGAGTGGTCGACGCCGGAAGGCGCTTTCGGGCGCTTTCAATGAGCTTCAGCTTCTCCGAGTGCTCCAGATACACCGATTCCGCATTGGAGCCCAGCACCAGATATCCCTCGATTCCGGCTTCCAGATACTTGTCGATATTTGCCTCAAAGTCGTCGTAACGGATG
>QHXD01000136.1:11662-12185 GCA_003223895.1 Acidobacteriota bacterium | reverse complement strand
GCTTCCGCCCGAATCGAAAAAACTGCGGGGTGTTCGCACAGCGATAGGCGAGATTATCGTATTGAAGGTCGGCGAGCGAGCGTCCACCGCGCTCGTCACTTACGCGACCGATGGGCTTTCTCTGGGAGACGTCGTCGAGCGTAGGTAATCGCCATTGCAAAGCCGACGACGAGCATCGGAAATGTCAGCAATTGTCCCCGCGTAAAGGGTCCCAGGTCGAGCCCGATGTGCGCATCGGGCTCGCGCACAAACTCCACCAGAAAACGGAACAATCCGTAAAATCCGACGAAGCTCCAGAATACGGTGCCGGGATAGAGATTCTTTCTGTAAAGCCATCGCAGGATGAGGAACAACACCAGGCCCTCCAGCAGCGCTTCGTAAAGCTGCGAGGGATGTCGCGGGATGCCGCCCCCTTCTGGAAAGACCATTCCCCACGGCAGACTCGTCGGCCGGCCGAATAATTCGCCATTGATAAAATTGCCGATGCGGCCGAGGCCCAGACCGATCGGAACGGCGACGCAAA
>QHXD01000136.1:0-11635 GCA_003223895.1 Acidobacteriota bacterium | reverse complement strand
CGGCAGACCCACCATGCCGCAAGGAAAACGCCGATGAACCCTCCATGGAAAGACATCCCACCCTGCCATATCGCAAAAATGGAAAGCGGCTCGCGAAGGTAGCTGCCGAAATCGTAGAAAATCACGTACCCAAGACGCCCGCCTATCATCACCCCGAGGATGAGATAGAAAAGCAGGTCGTAGAGATCGTCGGTCGACAGGCCGAGCTTGCGCATCCTGGCGTAGCGCTTCAGCACGAAGTAGCCGATGATGAACGACAGCATGTACATCAACCCGTACCAGCGCAATTGCACGGGGCCGATGCGCAGAAACACCGGATCGATGTTCGGATAGGGAATTTGAAGGATCATCTTTTCACTGGCTGCGCCATTTCTTGAGGCTGCGCGCTATCGCACTTGCGCTTCGCGTCGGGCTTGCATTCGCAGCCGCTCATGTAGTAGCGCTGAGGTGGAATTGCCTTTCGCTGAAAACAAGCGCGCTAAAGCAGTGGATTGTGGCGCCGTCCTTCCAGTCGTTGGGTTTCAGGCCGGCTTTGATGCAGGTCTCTTGAAGGAACTTTTCGCAATTCCATCCATAGGTAGACGCGACCTGCGGTAACAGCAAACCACGTGAGCTTCCTTTGCTGACGAGCAGTCCATGGACACCGATCTGAATTTTGTCGATGTGCTCCACACGCTCTATCGGTGAGAGCACGGAGATCTCGAATTCCACGAACGGAAGCTCAGCCGTTGTCAGCGGCATGAATCGCGGGTCGCCGACTGCAGCGGAAATCGCGCACTCGCCTGCGGACCGGTACAAGGGTCCGCCCGCGTGAACATTTCCGATGCAGCCCCGGAGCTGTCCGCCTTTGTGAATGGAGACGAAAATTCCGCGGGGTTCCCTCAACACTCCCGGTTCGGGCTCGGACGTCCGCGGGGTTTCGCCGGCCAGATAGGATCGAACTGAATTCCGGGCAGTCTGAAGAAGGAAATGTTGATCGCTTTCAGTGAGTTGGAACATCGCGAGTTGGGATCTGACGGCGCTGCCTCTTCTGCAGCAAAATCAGGCGACGGCGTTCTCGTGCTTTGAACCGATCGTCGATCTGGGTCCAAAATCTCCGGAAATAGTCGAAAGCAGACCACAAGGCAAACAGCACCACAACGTACAGTGCGATGCGCCCAATCGAATGGAAAAGCGGATACGGGCTGCCGCCGGGCATACCCAGAATCAGCAGCGTAATTGCAGCCACCTGCGCGGCCATCTTGATTTTGCCGAGCTCGGAAGCGTCGATCGTAAAACCCTGAGCCGCCGCGATGCTGCGCAGGCCGCTCACTGCAAATTCGCGGCCGATAATGATCACAACCATCCAGGCCGGAACCACCTGAAGCTGAACCAGAGAAATGAAGGCGGATGAAATCAGCAGCTTATCGGCAACCGGATCCAGCAAAATACCCAAAGTCGTTACCTGGCCTCGCTTTCGCGCGTAATATCCGTCCAGGAGATCGGTCAGGGATGCTGCAAGAAAAATCAAAGCGGCAATTAAAACGTTATACTTCGTGAGCAGAACGGCCACCAGAAGAGGAACCAGAAAGATTCTGATGAGAGTCAGGCCGTTAGGCAGATTCATGCGCTTATTCTAGTATAGAAGCGGACTATGAAGGGACTCATTCTCGCTGGCGGCAAGGGCACGCGGCTGCGACCCTTGACCATCAACACACCAAAGCCGGTTGTACCGGTAGCAAACGCCCCGTTTCTCCTGTATCAGATTGATTTGATGCGGAGCGGCGGCATTGAAGAAATCATCCTCAGCCTGTCGTACCAGCCGCGTAAGATCGAGGATCTTCTGAAGGACGGTTCAGACTATGGCGTCTGGATCCGGTATGCGGTGGAGGGCACGCCGCTGGGCACCGGCGGCGCTTTCAAGAACGCCGAGGAACAGATCGATTCAACCACGGTGGTTTTCAACGGCGACGTACTCACATCCATCGATCTGTCGGCAGTGATTGCCAGGCATCGTGAGAAGGGCGCGGTAGCAACATTGGTTCTGACGCCCGTAGAAAACCCTTCCGCGTACGGTCTCGTGGAGACAAGCGCCGATGGCTGGGTGCAACGGTTCGTCGAGAAGCCCGGACCTGACGAGATCACATGCAACACGATCAACGCCGGCATCTACGTTCTTGAACCCTCGGTCCTGAATTGCTCTTTCCCACGCTGCTCGAGCACAAGGAGCCTGTTCTGTCGTTCGTCATGGATAGCTACTGGATCGATATCGGCACACCCCGAAAGTATCTCGAAGTCCACCAGGACATCCTTGCGAAGAAATTCGCCTCGCCACGCGTGTCCCCGAGCGCGCTGGATCGTGCGGCGCTGGCGGCGGGTGCGATGGTGGACGAGAAATCGATCATCGATCAGGATGTAACGATTCGCAACGGCGTTCGGATCGAGAATTCGGTGATCGGGCGGAATTGCAAGATCGACGAAGGAGCGCAAATCATCGATTCCGTCGTCTGGTCGGGAAATACCATCGATGCCGATGCACGGGTCACCGGCAGCATCGTTGGCAAAGGGTGCTACATCGGCCGTTCCGCAACTCTGCGAGACGGTGTTGTCCTTGGCGACAAAACCGTGGTCACGGATTATTCGCAATTATGAGCTCAGTTATCAAATTCGGCACCGACGGCTGGCGGGGCGTTATTGCCGACACGTTCACATTTGAAAATGTCCGCTACGCCGCCCAGGCAACGGCCGAATACTTCAAGACCGTGAAAGGTCCCGAACCCGCGGTGTTCGTCGGCTATGACGTCCGCTTTCAGTCGAAGACATTCGCGCGAATCGCTGCCGAAGTTCTGGCCGGTAACGGTCTCCGCGTTGTGATGATGGACCGCCCGTACACGACGCCCTATGTCTCCTTCGAGGTCCACCGCCGCAAATTCGCCGGCGGTGTCGTGATTACAGCCAGCCACAATCCTCCAATCTTCAACGGCTTCAAAGTGAAAGCCCACTTCGGCGGCAGCGCCACGCCGTCCATTACAGCTCAGATTGAATCGAAATTGGGAATGAAACCGGTACTTGGCGAAGGAAAGATCGAGACTGTCGCGCCGGAGAACTTTTACCTGGACCACCTGAAGTCGCTGGTGGACTTCGACCGGATTTCGAAGTCGAAGCTGAAGATCGTCGTGGATTCGATGCATGGTTCCGGGGGTTTCATCCTCGAGCAATTGTTGCAGGGCACGTCCTGCACGGTGCAAACGATTCGAGGAAATCCGGATCCGCTGTTCGGAGGAATCAATCCGGAACCGATGATGCCGCAGTTGAAGCCGCTCGGTGAGGCTGTACGGCAAACCGGAAGCCACGTTGGCCTGGCGACGGATGGGGATGCGGACCGTCTGGGCATCGTGGATGAGACGGGTGAATACGTCAACACGCTTCAAACGCTGTCGCTCTTGTTGCTTCATGTTTATCGAAACAAAGGCTGGCGTGGGGCGGTGGCGCGAACCGTCTCGCAAAGCCTGCTGGTTCCACGAATCGCTTCGAGCTTTGGGCTGAAGCAGTACGAGGTTCCAATCGGCTTCAAAAACATCGGCGAACTGATGCTTGAAACCGAAATCCTGATCGGCGGCGAGGAAAGCGGGGGCGTCGGGCTTTCGCGTCACTTGCCCGAGCGGGACGGAATCTTCATCAATCTGCTCTTTCTCGATCTGCTGGCAGCCTCCGGAAAGACCCCAACGCAACTCATCCGGGAGATGTGGAACGAATTCGGCGAGTTCCACTTTGACCGCCGCGATCTGCACGTTCCGATCGAGGCCGGTCAGGCTGTTGTCGAACGATGGAAAGCCGATCCTCCAGCCACGTTTGCGGGCCGCCGGGTCCAGGAAATCGGAAGCATGGACGGCTCGAAAGTCTTTCTAGATAAAGATAGTTGGATACTTTTCCGCCAGTCGGGAACGGAGCCGCTTCTGAGGGTCTACTGCGAGGCTCCGACCAAAGCCGGGGTCCGCGAAATCATGAACGCCGGACTGAAATTTGTGGAACAATTTACCCCGGCCGGTGTCAGTTGAATTTGAAGGCGGACGATGCGCAGAGAAATCGCATATAACGACCTCGACCGTAGCTCCCCAGTTACGGCAGAGGAGTCCCTGTTTATTGCTCGCCTCAAGGCCAACGACGACGCTGCCTACGACGAACTCGTGCGGACCTATAACGCCTCGATTTTCCATGTGGCGTACCGCATGTTGAACGACTCCGCGGAAGCGTCCGACGTTGTTCAGGAGATCTTCCTGAAGGTGTTCCGGAACATCAATGGCTTCAAGGGAGAGTCGGCCCTGAAGACGTGGATTTTCAGGATCGCGTTCTCGGAAATCCTGAACCGTCTGCGGTGGTGGAAGCGCCGGTATCGATACTCAACGGTATCCCTCGACGACTCTCCGAATGGCAACGGTAACGGCCTTCACGTGGCGGATTCAAAACCCACGCCGGAAGAAGTTCTGCAATCGAAAGAACAGGAGAGCGCAATTCAGCAGGCCCTTTTGAAGCTTTCGCACGATCATCGATCGATTGTCGACCTTCGCGATATCGAGGGCTTCTCCTATTGCGAAATCGCCGACGTGCTGGGGATTTCTATAGGAACCGTCAAATCGCGCCTCGCTCGCGCGAGGGGTGATTTGAAACAGTCCCTGATGCGTTATTTATCCGTCCAACGTCTGCACGAGAGGTAGTTTTTATGAGTACATCCGAGTGTTCCGCGGCACAGAAACTGATGAGTCCTTTTATTGACTCGATGGTGACGCCGGAAGAAGCCGAACGCATGGAATTTCACGTGTCGAATTGCATGCCGTGCCAACGGCAGCTTCAGTCGCTCATTTCGATGAGAAGCCTGCTGGCACGAATCGACAGGCCGGAGCTACCTGAGGACCTCGTGCTGGAAGCGCGCGTCAAACTCTCGCACGAACGGAACAAGAACGTACTCGTCAGGCTCGAGAACCGTCTGAGCATCATTCTGAAGCCTATTGCGCTGCCAGCGCTCTTCGGCGTTTCGCTGACCATGTTGTTCTTCGGCGTCCTGTTGGGCGGCCTGGCCACCAACCAGACGGTCCTGGCGCAGAGCAGCATTGCCGAACAGCCGGTGTTTGGGCTGTACAAACCGGTTCGTACGACCGAACCGACCATGATCCGCTTCGCGGTCGACAAAAACACCTGGACCGAACCCCTGATGATCGAAACTCACGTCGGAGACGACGGCAAGGTTATCGATTACCGAATCATCTCCGGACAGGAGAGCCCGGAAGTAAACCGCTGGGTTCGTGAAATGTTGTCGCTTGCAGCGTTTACCCCGGCAACCGCTTTCGGCAGGCCTGTGGAGTCGAAGATCATCCTCTCGTTTGTAGCTGTGCGGAGCTGATCACACTCGAAACAGCGTCCACCACGCGCTCCGCAACGTTACCTACTCCGAGCTGGCGGCGGAGCCGCTCGTAATTTCCCCGGATTCTCGACTGTATCCACACGTTATCCATCAGCCTCAGTGCAGTCTCGCTGACTTCATGCGCTGTCATCTTGTCCTGAAACAGCTCCGGAACGACTTCCTCTCCCAGGATGATATTCACGATTCCGAAGAGCCGGACCTTCAAGAGAAATTTCCCGAGGAACCAGGTCGCCCGCGAGATCCGGTAGACAATGACTTCAGGCGTGCCCAGGAGCGCTGTCTCGAGAGTAGCCGTCCCGCTCGCAACGATCGCTGCGCGGGAGTAACGGACAGCGTTGTAGGTCTCGTTGCTCACGATGGTGATGGGCCTCGTCTGGACAATATGCTCGATCAGCTTTCGATCGAGCCCCGGCGCGATTGGAATCACGAACTGCGTATCCGGCTTTTGCATCGCAATCCGCTCGGCTGCCTTGCAAAGCGTCGGCAGGATGTATCGCACTTCTTTTCGGCGGCTGCCCGGAAGCAGCGAGACAATGGATCGCCTCGGATCCAGCTTGTACGTCTTGCAGAACTCTTCTTTCGATTTGGTCGCGCGCACCCTGTCTACAAGCGGATGGCCGACGAATTCCACGTCGACGCCGGCCTTTCGATAGATCTCTTCTTCGAATGGAAAAATCACGAGCATCTTGTCCACAAGACGCCGGATCTGATTCACCCGCCCCTCGCGCCACGCCCAAACCTGAGGGCTGACGTAGTAGATGACGGGCGCTCCGGCATCCTTTACACGTTTCGCCAGGCGCAGATTGAAATCCGGGAAATCGATGAGGATTGCAGCATTAGGAGGCTCGCTTTCGATGCGTTCCGCGAGCCGCCTGAAGACGCCGTAAAGAGTGCCCAGATAACCGATGACTTCAAACGGGCCCACAACGGCTGTGTGGCTGATGTCGCCTTCCATCTCGACGCCCGCCTCACGCATATGCTGGCCGCCGAGACCGTAGATTTGACAATCGGGAAATCTGCTAAAAAGAGAGTGCGCAACCTCAGCGCCGTACATGTCGCCTGAAGCTTCGCCCGCGACTACAAGGAATCGAAGAACCTCACGGGACACGTTTTTTCAACTCGAGGAATTGCGGGAGGGGACTCTGCACCTCTACCGAGTCTTGCCAGATGACATCCTGATCACCGATTTTCCCGAGCGCGAGGATTTTGTACTGGCCGAATGGAACATGCTTGAACTCGAACTTTCCCTCAGGCGTCGTTTCCTGCACATAATCCGCGATGTTGCCGGAAGAATCCCGGCGCATGCGCGCAATAATGTTGTTGAACGCTTCCTTTTGCGCCATACGCGAAACTTCATAAAAGAATTCTTTTCGAATCGCGAATTCGGGTTTGTAGCGTTCCCAATACACGTCCAGCCGCTGCTGCAGATCGCTGTCCCAGAGATTCTCATACTTGGGCGATAAGAGGACCACCCTGGCAGGTTGGGAGATTTTCTGCCTTTCCGGTGTCTGGACCATCCCGGCGATAACGCCGGTTTGGACGGGTTTTTGGCCGAGCACCAACAGAAAGCCGATCAACAGAGAACTGAGCATGCGCGCATTTTAAACACAAACCCACAAAGGGCACAACATGCGATAGGATTCGTTAAATGAAGTACGCCCGCAAGCTGCTCCTGTGTATCCTCCTGATCGCAGGTTGCACGGCCCCGCAAGGCCCGGTCCACATCGTGATCATGCATACGAACGACATCCACGGACAGATCCTGCCGAAAGATGGCGTCGGCGGCCTGCCGCAGATTGCCACCATTATTCGAAGCGCCAGCCCGGACCTGATCCTGGACGCGGGCGACATGTTTACGGGAACTTTCCTCAGCGACGACTTCAAAGGCGAGCCGACGATTCAGGCGATGAATCGTATCGGATACGCCTCCGGTACTATCGGTAACCATGAGTTCGATTACGGCCAGGACGCCTTGCGAATGAGACTCCGCGATGCCAGCTTCCCTGTCCTGTCGGCCAATCTGCAAACCCCGATCTCCGAAATAAAGAAATACACAGTCGTTACCGTGAAGGGAATCCGCTTTGGGATCATCGGTCTTACAACCGAGAACGTTAAAGCCAAGAGTCACCCCAAAAACATGGACGGTGTGACGGCCCTCGACATTGTGGAAAGCGTGAAGAAGATTCTACCGGAGCTTCGCAGCGCGTCGGATTTCATCATAGGCACCGTTCACCTGGAGGACGCCGAAGAGAAGCGCTTTGCAGAGACGTTTCCGGAAATCCGCCTCGTCATCGGCGGACACAATCATGATGCACTCGGACCGTTTTGGCTGGGCCAGACGATGGTCGCAAAGACCGGAGTCAGCGGCCAGAACATCGGCCGCGTGGATCTGGAGTTCCAGGAAAAGAAGCTGACGAAGATGGAAGGAAAGTTGATCCCGGTAACAAATGTGGCCGCGGATCCGGCGATCGCGAAAGTCATTGAGCCGTTCGAAGTCCGCGTCAGCGCACAGATGGGCGAGATTGTGGGCGAAGCAACCGGTGACCTTGCATCTTCAAAAAAGGTCGAATCGCCTCTGGCCAACCTGGTTGCGGACGCATTTCGCGAGAAGGGCAAAACCCAGATCGCCATTCACAACACCGGCGGCATCCGCGCCAGAATCACGAAAGGGCCGGTTAGCTGGGGCGCGGTTTTCGAGGTTCTGCCTTTCTCGAATACCCTCGTGACGTTGAAATTGACCGGAACCCAGTTGAAAAAGAGCCTCATCAACGGCTTGAGGCCCGAGGTGGGATTGCCTGCAGTGAGCGGTGTGCGGGTTCGATTCGATCGCAAAAAGAAAGGGGCAGAGCAACTGGTTTCATTAACGCTCTCGTACGGCAGTCCGATTGAGGACCAGAAGCTCTACTCCGTCACGACACACGATTTTCTTCTCGCCGGCGGAGACGGTTACACCGAACTGGCAAACGGAACGGATGTCCGGGACACGGACATCCTCTTGCGCGACGTCCTGGTCGAGTACATCAAAACCCGCAACGTGGTGATGCCTGCCATTGACGGCCGCATCAGTTTCAACTGAACGTCCCTCCCAGTTCACGGTACTTTGCCCTTGGGACTGGACGAAGACCACGGAAAAAAGTGGAAAAAAGTCGCGAGAAATTACTTAAGGCGTTCGATCTGGGCGCCGGCAGCGCGAAGTTTCTCTTCGATCTTTTCGTAGCCGCGGTCGAGGTGGTAAACGCGGTCGATGACGGTGAAACCGTCGGCCACGAGGCCGGCGATGATCAGCGAAGCGCTGGCGCGGAGATCGGAAGCGATCACGTTCGCTCCCGTGAGCTGAGTTTTCCCGGTGACGATGGCGCGAGAGCCGTCGATTTTGATGTCCGCACCCATGCGCAGCAGTTCGCTGGCGTGCATGAAGCGGTTCTCGAAAATGTTTTCGTGGATGACGGAAGTTCCATTCGCCTGCGTCATCAGCGCCATGTATTGCGCCTGCATGTCCGTGGCAAATCCCGGATATTCCTTCGTCACGACATCCGCGGGCCGGATATCCCCACCGCGCACGGTGATGCGGCCCGGTCCCGTTTCGATATGTACTCCCGTATCCCGTAACTTTTCGATGACGCTAGCCAGGTGGCTGGGATTCGCATCCAGGAGTTCCAGTTCCCCATTCGTGATTGCGCCCGCCACCAGGAACGTTCCAGCCTCGATGCGATCGGGAATGATACGATGCGATGTTCCCTTCAGCGCATGTACACCCTCTATGGTAATGGTCGGCGTGCCGGCACCTTCAATCTTTGCGCCCATCTTTATCAGCATTTCGGCGAGGTCCACCACCTCCGGTTCGCACGCCGCGTTTTGAAGTACGGTGCAGCCCGCGGCAAGCGTGCCGGCCATCATCAAATTCTCAGTCCCCGTGACCGTGATCCTGTCGAAGATGATTTCGGAACCCGCCAGGCGTTCGGCCTTCGCTTCGAGGTAGCCGTGTTCGGTCCGCTCAATCGTGCCGAGTTTTTCGAAGCCTTTGATGTGCATGTTGATGGGCCGGGCGCCGATCGCGCACCCGCCGGGGAGTGAAACTCGAGCGTGTCCGGTACGTGCGAGCAACGGACCCAGAACGAGCACCGACGCCCGCATTGTCTTGACGAGATCGTAAGGCGCTTCGTCCGAGAGGATCTTTTCGGCGCGAAGGCGCGCCGAATGATCGGCTTCGAAGTCCACCTTGACACCAAGCTCGCGCAGAAGACGCCGCATGGTAAAAATGTCGTTCACCAGCGGAAGGTTCTCCAGCGTGACCTCGTCGGCCGTAAGTAGTGAAGCCGCCATTGCAGGTAAAGCCGAGTTTTTTGCTCCGCTGATGTGCACGCTTCCGTGAAGCGGGGTGCCTCCAGTGACTCGTAACTTGTCCATATGTCCTTCGCAGCCTAACGCGGGCGTTCAACTTCGATCAAAAACCATTCTACCGCCCACAAATGTCTTCATAACCCTGAACCGGGTATCCAGGATGGCAATATCCGCGTCAGCACCAGGTTCCAGCGCGCCTTTTCTTTCCAGCTTGAGAGCACGAGCCGGATTCAACGTCAGGCCGAGCAGGGCTTCCTCGAAAGCCCAGTCGGTCCATTCGAGAAAATTTTTCAGTGCGATTTCCTGTGTCAGCGTGCTTCCGGCGAGCCGGCCCTCCGAGTCTCTACACACGCCATTCGTCACGTTCACCGTGTCTGTTCCGAGGACATAACGTCCGTCCGGCATGTCCGTGGCGCTGACGGCATCAGTGACCAGGAGGACGCGCGCCTTTCCTTTCGCTCGTCCAAAGAGGCGTACGACGGCGGGATCGACATGAACGCCGTCCGCGATGATCTCCGCAAACACCCGATCGTCGGAGAGCACTTCTCCAACGATGCCCGGATCGCGATGCGAAAATCCCCGCATGGCGTTGAACGTGTGCACCGCATAGCAAACCCCGCGGCCCGCGGCAGTGTTTGCTTCTTCGAGAGTCGCATTCGAATGGCCCATCGCAACGGTGATGCCCGAATTCCTGGCCATTCCGATAATCCGTTCGGTTCCTTCCAGCTCGGGAGCGATCGTGACGAGACGCAGCGAATGACCCGACGCGCGAATCCATTTCCCAAACAATTCGGCATCCGGCGCGATGACGTTCGCAGCCTTATGGGTTCCACGCCTGGCGGCATTGATGAATGGCCCCTCCAGATGAATCCCGATCGGGCGCGCTCCATCAAAAGTCTTTGTCATCAGGTTGCCGAGTTTCTCGATGGCAGTCGTCGTGGTGCCATGGCGCGCGATGATGTGGCTGACTGCATTCAACGATTCCTAGCTACCGTCCATCACGTCCACACCGCCACATCCGTGGATGTGCGAATCGATGAATCCCGGCACGACAACAAACTGTGAGGCTTCGACTTTCTCCGCGCCCGCCGGAATCCGGACCGATTCAGCCTCTCCGACTTCGGCTATCGAATTCCCTTCGATGATGAGTCGCGCCGACGCCAGTTTCTTTGTGGGCGTGAATAGAGTGCCCGCTTCGATCGCGACGATCTTCGCTTTACTCACGGCCGGTCCCGAGATGTCCTATCACCTTCCGAAGATTGTCGCCCGCGGCAGTCAGCCGTTTTTCGGCTTCCTTTCGACTACATCCTGCCGCGCCCATAATGACGGCCAGTTTCAGATTTCCACCGGAAGCTTCAACCAGTTTCGCGGCCTGTTCCTGTTTCACTCCCAGTATTTCCTGCAGCATATGCATGCCACGCTCTTTCAGCTTGCGGTTGGTCATGCTGACGTTGATCATCCAGTTGCTGTACGTCATTCCGAGCCGGATCATCGTGGCCGTGCTGATCAGGTTCAAAACCATCTTCTGTGCCGTGCCGGCCTTCATTCGGGTCGAGCCGGTGATGACCTCCGGACCGACTGCAGTGTGTATCGTGACGTCTGCGATTTTCGACATCGGAGTATTTTCAGCACAGACTATCGCCACCGTCTTTGCGCCTTTGCTCTTGGCGAATTCCAGCGCTGCCTCGGTGTATGGCGTGCTGCCGCTGGCTGCAATACCGATGACGAGATCGCCCCTGCCGACCTTCTTCGACTTCAAATCCGATGCAGCCTTCGCCCGATCGTCTTCCGATCCCTCGGTCGCCTGAGCCAATGCTTTCGTTCCGCCCGCCACCACAGCCTGAATCCAGTCGGGCGGCGAACCGAACGTTGGGGGACACTCCACGGAATCGAGCA
>QHXD01000849.1 GCA_003223895.1 Acidobacteriota bacterium | reverse complement strand
GCATTCGTGGCAGTCATCAAATCAACAAATGGTTGTTCCTCAACAGCGGTTACTCGCACTACCTGAACAAGGTCGATCCACGATTCGAGATGGCCAGCATTCACAGACTGCAGGTCGGGGGCCTCAAATTCAAGCCGCGTCGCAGCGTCGAAATATATTTTTCCGGCGGACTTGACGCGACGCGTTTTCAGGGATCGCAACGAGGGGCTGCCAGTTTTCAGGCGGGCCTCTCCAGAACCTCCGGAGCCAGCTCGATTTCCTTGATCTACTATCGCGGTTTCTCGAACGCGGTTGGACCGCAGGCAACGTTAAAAGGGGACCTGGTCAGCGCGTCGTTGAGTCAGTGGTTCTCGCGGCGAGTGAATTTGCAGATTAATTCCGGCTACACCCGAGGGGCTTCACTTAACCGGAATTCGAAGCTCGAATACCTTACAGGCAATGCAGAAGTTCAGATAGCGGTTCAGAGCCACCTCATGTTCGACGTGCAAAGTTCATACGTTTCGCAACGTGGCACCGTCAGCGCGGGTTTTCAGATTTTCTTTTCATCGCTCGATGGCCGAAAAACGAGCGGACGCTAATTGACGAATTTTGTTTGATGGGCCGGTCCGCTGCGGACCGGCACCTTGTAAGGAGGCTACTGTGTACATTCTTGGAGTTTCCGCCTTTTATCACGACAGCGCAGCTTGTCTGGTGAAAGACGGCGAGATCATCGCTGCCGCGCAGGAAGAACGCTTCACCAGAAAAAAACATGACGCGAGCTTTCCGGAGAACGCGGTGCGTTATTGTCTGGATGCGGGCGGAATCAGGCTGTCGGATCTGACCTACATTGTGTTCTACGACAAGCCGTTGCTGAAGTTCGAGCGCCTGCTCGAAACGTACCTGTCCTTTGCTCCGAAAGGACTGCGGTCGTTTCTCATGTCCATGCCCGTATGGCTGAAAGAAAAGCTGTTCCAAAAGACACTTCTCCTTCAGGAGTTCAAGGAAATCGATTCCGCCGGGCCTACACCGACGATTTTGTTCTCCGAACATCACGAATCCCACGCGGCCTCCGCGTTCTTTCCCTCGCCATATCAGAATGCGGCTGTGCTGTGTCTTGATGGAGTAGGGGAATGGGCCACCAGTTCCGCGTGGATGGGGAAGGGAAACCGTCTGGAACCGCTCTGGGAAATGCCATTTCCTCATTCCCTGGGGCTTCTCTACTCAGCAATTACCTACCACACGGGTTTCAAGGTCAACTCGGGCGAATACAAGGTCATGGGACTCGCGCCCTATGGAGAACCGAAGTATGTCCAGACCATCTACGATCACCTGATGGATTTGAAGGAGGATGGGACCTTCCGTCTGAATATGGAGTATTTCGACTACTGCACTGGTCTGGCCATGACCAACAGGCGCTTTGATCAGCTGTTCGGCGCTCCACCGCGTGAACCTGAAACTCCATTAACGCAGCTGCAAATGGACATGGCTCGGTCCGTTCAAGAGGTGACCGAAGAGGTCATGTCGAGATTGTCTCGAACACTGCACCGTGAAACAGGCGCTGAGTATCTATGCATGGCGGGAGGCGTCGCTCTCAACTGCGTTGGCAATGGCCGCATCCTGCGAGAGGGGCCTTTCAAAGGAATCTGGATTCAGCCGGCAGCAGGAGACGCAGGCGGCGCGATCGGCGCCGCGTTGGCAACCTGGTACCAATATGAAGGTAAGCCGCGTGCCGCTTCGAATCGTGAGGATGCCATGAAGGGCAGCTACCTTGGTCCCGAGTTTTCCGACACCCAAGTCGAAGAGTTCCTGAATCATCAAGGTGCGGGCTATATCAGGCTCGACGACGAGGAACTGTTTGATCAGGTTGCGGCGGAGATGGCAGCCGGCAAAGTTATCGGCTGGTTTCAAGGCAGGATGGAGTTCGGTCCTCGAGCTCTTGGCGGGCGCAGCATCATCGGTGACGCCCGAAATACGCAGATGCAGGCAGTGATGAACCTGAAAATCAAATTCCGGGAATCATTCCGGCCGTTTGCTCCATCGGTCCTGCGCGAGAATGTTTCGGAATACTTCGAAATGGACGTGGACAGCCCGTACATGCTGCTTGTCGCTCCGGTAGTCCAATCTCGCTGCCTCCCCATGCCGGCCGAAGCAAATAAGCTGTGGGGCATCGATCTGTTGAATGTCCCCCGGTCCGACATTCCCGCTGTGACCCATATTGATTACTCGGCACGTGTTCAAACTGTGCACGAGGACACTAACCCCCGATACCACCGTCTGCTCAAGACCTTTGAGGCATTGACCGGTTGTGCAGTTATTGTCAACACTTCGTTCAATGTCCGCGGTGAACCTATCGTCTGCACTCCCGAGGATGCCTATCGATGTTTTATGCGAACAGAAATGGATCTGCTCGTACTCGGAAATCACCTGGTCTACAAGGTGGATCAGAAACCCTTGGAGACCGACGCTGACTGGAGGAAAGAATTTGTACTCGACTAAACAAAAACGCGACGTTTCTCGAAAGCAACTGCGCTCGTTCGGCCTCATTGTGGCCACAGGCTTTC
>QHXD01000135.1:10334-12297 GCA_003223895.1 Acidobacteriota bacterium | reverse complement strand
GCGGAGTTGCCGGAAGGTGTGGAGATGGTGATGCCGGGCGACAACGTGTCGCTGGCGATCGAGTTGATCACACCGGTGGCATTGGAGAAGGGGTTACGATTCGCGATCCGTGAAGGCGGACGCACAGTCGGCGCCGGTACGGTCGCCGAGATCATTGCCTAGCAGCGGGAACCCGCTGCACCGCGGCGGGCCATCCGTGGCAGCGTTCAACCCGTCCATGGGAACGCAGAAGCAAATGTAGTCGCGGGCTTTAGCCCGCGTTCAAAGGTCTTATGCGAGACATCATTACTTTGCAGTGCAACGACTGCAAGGAGCGAAATTACTCAACGACAAAGAACCGAAAGAAGACCACTGAACGTCTGGAGAGGAAGAAATTTTGTCCAAGATGCCGCCATCACACGGTTCATCGTGAGACGAAATAGCTTTCTTTTTGATAGAATGTTCGGATGGTCTCTAGTCCAGGTACAGGCCAGTAGCTCCAACTGGTAGAGCGCCGGTCTCCAAAACCGGATGCTGGGGGTTCGAATCCCTCCTGGCCTGTCAGCACTTATTTCATGAATCCGGCAGATAAACTTAAAGATTGGACACAAAAATCGAGGCAGTTCTACTCCGATGTTCGGAGCGAGATGAAGAAGGTCTCCTGGCCTGGACGGCAGGAGGTGGTCGGCACGACGATCGTGGTGGTCGTGGCGGTCTTCTTCTTCGGGTTATACCTGGGTCTCGTTGACTACCTTTTGTCACTGGGACTGGACCGGGTGCTCCGCTATTTCACCTCCACCGGAGGCGCATAAGTTCGTGTCCAAACTCTGGTACATCATTCACACGTACTCGGGATTCGAACGCAAAGTTGCAGAAAGTCTGCGCAGCCGGGTGAAGGCGTTCAATCTGGAAGATGAGATCCACAACGTCCTTATACCGACCGAGGAGGTTGTCGAAGTGCGAGGCGGCAAGCGAGTCATTTCGCAAAAGATGTTTTACCCGGGATACGTGCTGGTGGAAATGGACACCACGGAGAAAGGCGGTCCAAGCGACAGGGCCTGGCACGTGGTGAAGAACACCCCGCGGGTGACGGGTTTTGTGGGCTCGGGTCAGAGTCCGACCCCGCTGAGCGACGAGGAAGTACAACAAATTGTTTATCGGGTTTCGACTGCGGCTGACAAGCCCAAGCCGAAACTGTCGTTCGAGAAAGGCGAGACGGTCAAGATCATTGACGGACCGTTCGCCAGCTTCACCGGTTACGTGGACGAAGTAAATACGGACCGAAATACGCTCAAAGTGATGGTGACCATATTCGGCCGGTCCACTCCAGTTGAACTCGACTTTCTCCAGGTGGAGAAGACATAGGCGAACAAAAATGGCGAAGAAAGTTATTGGCCAGGTAAAACTGCAGATACCCGCGGGCAAGGCCACGCCTGCTCCGCCCGTCGGTCCGGCGCTCGGCCAGCACGGCGTCAACATCATGGATTTCTGCAAAGCATTTAACGCGAAGACATCTGCAAAGGACCAGGAAGGTTTGATCATTCCGGTCGTTGTGACGATCTACGCCGATCGTTCTTACAGTTTTATTACCAAGACCCCGCCGGCTTCGATCCTGCTCAAACGCGCCGCAAACATCGCGAAGGGATCGGGTGAGCCGAACAAGAACAAGGTCGGCACCGTCACGCAGAAACAAGTTGAAGACATTGCGCGATTGAAGCTGCCGGATCTGAACGCGGCCAATCTCGAAGCCGCAGTCCAGACTGTGAAAGGGACGGCGCGCAGCATGGGAATTGAGGTGGTGTAATGGCGAAGGCAGGCAAGAAATACGAAGCAGCGAAAAAACAGATCGAAGAGCGGCCGTATACGGTTGAAGACGCGATGGGCACTCTCAAAAAAGTGCATTACGCGAAGTTCAACGAGACCATCGAAGTACACATGCGTCTTGGTGTCGATCCCAAGCATGCAGACCAGATGGTGCGTGGGA
>QHXD01000135.1:0-10250 GCA_003223895.1 Acidobacteriota bacterium | reverse complement strand
AAGTTGTTGGCGGAGATGATCTTGTCGAGAAAATCGCGGGCGGCTGGATCGACTTTGATGCCTGTATCGCGACACCGGACATGATGCGGGGCGTCGGCCGGCTCGGAAAAGTTCTCGGTCCGCGCGGCCTGATGCCGAACCCGAAGACCGGAACGGTAACCATGGACGTCGCGAAGGCAATCAAAGAGGTCAAGGCCGGCAAAGTGGAATTCCGCGTCGACAAAACTGGCATTATCCATGCCCCCGTGGGAAAAATTGAATTCACGAAGGATCAATTGAGTGAGAACGCCCAGACGCTGATCGACTCGGTCCTGAAAGCGCGGCCTGCGGCGCTTAAGGGAAAATACGTGAAGCGCATCACCGTCGCTTCGACCATGAGTCCCGGTATCGATCTGGATTTGGTCGCACTGGATGCGAAGTAACCGGCGAGGCAATCATGAAACCCAAGGGTAAGAAACAAGAAGAACTCAATGAGCTGAAGAAGGACCTGAACGACGCGAAGAACATGTTTGTCACCCAATTTCAGGGGATGACTGTCGCACAGGACACCGAGCTTCGGCAGAAGATCCGCGGTACGAAGAGCAAGTATCGCGTCGTAAAGAACACGCTGGCGCGGAAGGCTGCCGAGGGAACGCCGGCGGAAGGCATGGTCAAGTCTTTTGACGGGTCCACTGCCATCGCCTACAACGGCAGTGATCCGGTTGCCCTTGCGAAGGTGCTTACCGCCTACGCCAAGACAAATCCGCTCTTCATTTTTAAGGCCGGCATGGTCGAAGGCCGGGTGGTGAATATCGCAGACATTGCGAATATTGCCGCCATGCCTTCGAAGGAAGAACTCATCGCCAAGCTGCTCTTTTTGATCAACTCGCCGGCGCAGCGGCTCGTGGTTGCGATGAATGGCGTTGCGAGAAATCTGGCCGTCGTTCTCGGACAGGCCATTGAGAAGAAGAAGTTCCAGGAATAGTTATAGCCGCGGGCGCTGGCCCGCGTTTTAATCACGTTAGGAGAGAGCGATGTCCGATAAGGTCACAAGCATTATTGAGGAGATCAAGGGGTTATCGTTGCTCGAAGCTTCTCAGCTCGTCAAAGGGCTGGAAGAAGCGTTCGGCGTCAGCGCGGCCGCAGCCACAGTTGCGGTTGCCGGCGCGGCACCGGCGGCAGGCGCCGGCGCGGCGGCCCCCGCTGAAGAGAAGACCGAATTCAATGTCATCCTTACGGCAATTGGCGGTAACAAGATCGGTGTCATCAAAGTTGTTCGTGAAATCACAAGCCTTGGCTTGAAGGAGGCCAAGGATCTGGTCGAAGGCGCTCCGAAACCGGTCAAAGAAGGCGTACCCAAAGACGAAGCAGAGAACATTAAGAAGAAATTTGCCGAAGCCGGCGCAACAGTCGAAATTAAGTAGGCAGCTACCCGTATTCCACGTGCTGACCTGAAGGGCGTAGTCCGCCTTTTCGGGTCCGCTTTGTTTTTTAGGAGCGATTGATAAAATGGCGGAAACCAAAACGACTACCTCAAGGGAAAGAACCAATTTCTCCAAGATCCGGACGGCGATCCAGATCCCGAATCTCATCGAGGTACAAAAGAATTCCTACGAACGGTTCCTCCAGATGAATATGCTTCCGGAGGAACGCGAAGATACAGGTCTACAGGCGGTATTCAACTCCGTCTTTCCGATCTCGGATTTCCGCGGTGTTTCGACACTCGAGTTCATCAGCTACTCCATCGGAAACTGGGAGTGCAAGTGCGGTAACCTGAAGGGGCTTCATCATCTGCGCAGCACTTGCAAATCATGCGGCGCCACCATCGCGACGAACCCGTTCTCCTCGGAAACCACGGTTTTGTGCCCGAAGTGCGGCACGACTAACAAGATGCGGCGACCCGGTTCAGCTCAACCTGAAATACGACGTGTCCGAATGTCAGGAACGCGGCATGACTTATGCCGCGCCACTGAAGGTCATCATTCGCCTCACGATCTTCGACAAGGATCCCGACACTGGTGCCAAGACGATTCGGGACATCAAGGAACAGGAAGTGTACTTCGGTGAAATCCCGCTGATGACCGAGAACGGCACGTTCATCATCAACGGTACCGAACGCGTCATTGTCAGCCAGTTGCATCGCAGCCCGGGCGTCTTCTTCGAATCGACGCAGAGCAAGAGCTACTACCTCGGAAAGATCATTCCCTATCGCGGGTCATGGGTCGAATTCGAATACGAGACGGCGAAGAACATTTTGTACGTCCGAATTGATCGGAAGCGGAAGTTCCTTGGAACGATCTTCCTTCGCGCCCTCGGCCTGAAGAACGAGAACCTGCGAAGCGACGATGGGATCATCCGCACCTTCTATAAGACGGATCGCCTGACGATCGAAGGCAAGAAGGTTTACTGGAATGTTTCCGACAATGTCGTCGGACTGAAGGTTTCCAAGGATATCGTTCATCCGAAGTCGAAGGATGTCCTGGTACATTCCGGCAAGAAGATTACGAGCACCGTTTACAACCACCTCAAGCAGGCGAAGGTTGAACGGTTCGAAGTGAACGTCGAGGATCTGGAAGGCGCTTTCGCGGCAGCAGACGTGGTCGATACGAGCACCGGCGAGGTGATCGTCGAAACCAACAGCGAAATGACGCAGAACATCATCCGAAAGATCATCGACGCGGGAGTGCCCGAAATCACTCTCTTCTTTCCGGAGCGCGATGAAATCGGCGTCGTGCTCAGCCAGACGATGCGCAAGGATACGATCAAAACCACGCAGGAGGCTCTGATCGAGATCTACCGCAAGCTGCGTCCCGGCGATCCCCCGACGCTCGAGACCGCGACGGCGCTGTTCGAAGGCATGTTCTTCGACTCACGCAAGTATGACTTCTCACGCGTCGGCCGGCTGAAGTTCAACATCAAGCTCGATCTCTCGACGCCGCTCGATAAGCGCGTTCTTGAAGCCGCGGATTTCAACGGCGTTATTTCATATCTGCTCAAGCTGCGCAAGAACATCGGTCAGGTGGATGATATCGATCATCTCGGCAATCGCCGCGTCCGGGCTGTTGGTGAGCTGTTGGAGAACCAGTTCCGCATCGGTCTGGTCCGAATGGAGCGCGCCATCAAGGAAAAGATGTCGGTGTACCAGGAAATGGTCACCGCGATGCCGCACGACCTGATCAATGCCAAGCCGGTCATCGCCGCCGTGCGCGAGTTCTTCGGATCGTCTCAGCTCTCACAGTTCATGGACCAGACGAACCCGCTTTCGGAAATTACCCACAAGCGCCGTCTGTCGGCCCTCGGACCGGGAGGTCTTTCGCGCGAGCGCGCCGGATTCGAAGTCCGCGACGTGCACCCGACGCACTACGGCCGGATCTGTCCAATAGAAACGCCGGAAGGGCCGAATATCGGATTGATCTCGTCGCTGAGCTGCTACGCGCGCATCAACGAGTTCGGCTTCATCGAGAGTCCATACCGCAAGGTGAAGAACGGACGGGTGGTGGACTACGTCACAGTGATCAGCGCGGGCGATTCCAAGTTCAAGGTCGTCGAGCACGTCGAGCGTGAAGCGGTTGAGGAGGAAAACGAGGAACTCAAGTCGAAGAAGAAGAAGCGAGCCGAATACGTTCCGTATTCCTTCTATCTCTCCGCCTGGGAAGAGGACAAATACCTCATCGCTCAGGCGAATGTGGAAATGGATAAGAACGGGCGTCTCACGCACGAGCTTGTGAACGTTCGTCAGGCCGGCAACTTCGTTCTGAAACATCGGAACGAGGTCGATTACGTTGACGTGTCACCGAAGCAGCTCGTTTCTGTCGCGGCATCGCTGATCCCGTTCCTTGAAAACGACGACGCTAACCGGGCACTGATGGGATCCAACATGCAACGCCAGGCCGTGCCGTTGCTCCGCACGGCGGCTCCGCTGGTGGGAACCGGCATGGAAGAGATCACTGCACGCGACTCGGGCGCTGTGGTGATCTGCCGCCGAAACGGAATCGTTGATTCGATCGACTCCGAACGCATCATTGTTCGCGTCGAAGCCGCTGAAGACGGTCACTTCTCTCGCGAGGTCGGGGCGGACATCTACACGCTCACAAAGTTCAAGCGATCGAACCAGAATACCTGTATCAATCAGAAGCCGATCATCCGCCAGGGTGATCGCGTCACGAAAGGGCAGGTACTGGCCGATGGTCCTTGCACCGAGAGAGGCGAACTTGCTCTCGGCCGCAATGTGCTTGTCGCGTTCATGCCTTGGCGCGGCTACAACTTTGAAGACGCGATTCTCGTGTCCGAGCGCCTCGTGAAGGACGATTACTATACTTCGATCCACATCGAGGAATTCGAGATCGAGGCGCGCGACACGAAGTTGGGCCCGGAAGAAATCACCCGCGACATTCCAAACGTCAGCGAATCATTTCTGAAGGATCTCGACGAAGCCGGCATCATCCGCATCGGCGCCTACGTCAAGCCGGGCGATGTGCTCGTGGGCAAGGTCACACCGAAGGGTGAAACCCAGCTCACCCCGGAAGAGAAACTCCTCCGGGCGATCTTCGGCGAAAAGGCCGGGGACGTCCGCGACGCATCGCTGATCTGCCCGCCGGGCATTGAAGGCATTGTCGTGGACGTAAAGATCTTTTCACGCAAAGGCGCCGAGAAAGACGAGCGCGCCAAGCTGATCGAGAACATGGAAATCTCGCGGCTGGAAAAGAATCTGCGGGACGAAATTCGAATACTCACCGACGAGCGTAACAAGCGGCTTGTCGGGTTACTCGAAGGCAAGGTTACCTCGAACGAATTGGTTCATGACCGCACCGGACGAAAGATCGTGGGGAAAGGCACCGAGATGACCAGCGAAGTCATCGAGAACCTCTCGCTGAGAGAGCTTCTGAAACTCAAGTTCAAGGACGGAGCCAATCCGCACGATTCCATTCAGGAAATCGAAGAGATGACCACGCGTCAGATCGATGTCCTGCGAAAGATCCATGAAGAGCGGATCAACAAACTCCGCCGCGGTGACGAGTTGCCGCCGGGCGTGATCAAGCTCGTGAAGGTTTATGTTGCGATGAAGCGCAAGCTCTCGGTCGGCGACAAAATGGCCGGCCGTCACGGCAACAAGGGCGTCATCGCGCGCATTCTCCCCGACGAAGACATGCCGTATCTCCCGGATGGAACGCCGGTTGAGATCGTGCTGAATCCGCTTGGCGTGCCTTCGCGAATGAACGTGGGCCAGATTCTCGAAACTCACCTCGGTTGGGCTGCACAGGCGCTCGGCATGTACTTCGCAACGCCCGTTTTCGATGGAGCCACCGAAGGCGAAATCAAAGATATGCTGACCAAGGCTAACCTGCCGAAGACCGGAAAAACTCGTCTCTATGACGGTATGACCGGTCAGCCGTTCGAGCAGGAGGTTACGGTCGGCTATATCTATATGTTGAAGCTGTCACATCTGGTGGATGACAAGATCCACGCCCGGTCCATCGGTCCCTATTCGCTGATTACACAGCAGCCGCTTGGCGGTAAAGCTCAGTTCGGTGGACAGCGATTCGGAGAAATGGAAGTGTGGGCCCTCGAAGCTTACGGTGCCGCCCACATTCTGCAGGAACTGTTGACAGCCAAGTCCGACGACGTGTACGGACGAACGAAGATTTATGAGGCAATCGTGAAAGGTGAAGCTGCGATGGAGCCGGGCGTTCCGGAGTCCTTTAACGTTCTGATCCGAGAACTGCAGAGCCTCTGTTTAGATGTCGAACTCATGAAACGAAAACCTACTGCGTAGAGAAGGAAGCCAGAAACCAGAAGCCAGAAGCCAGAATGAGGAACTCCTCTTCCAGCTCCGAGCTTCCGGTCTAGAAGAAGGGTTGATTCCATTCTGGCTTCTGGCTTCTGGCTTCTGGCTTCTCAGGAGGTATTACATTGATTAGATCGAATCCTTACGACCGGGCGGCATCCATCGCCGATTTTGACAGCATCCGGATCAGTCTGGCTTCCCCAGAAAAGATTCGTTCGTGGTCTCACGGCGAAGTAACGAAGCCTGAAACCATCAACTACCGTACTTTCAAACCAGAGAAAGACGGGTTGTTCTGCGCCCGCATTTTCGGACCGGTGACGGATTGGGAGTGCCTGTGCGGCAAATACAAGCGCATGAAGCATCGCGGCGTCATCTGTGACAAGTGTGGTGTTGAAGTCACTCTCTCGAAGGTTCGCCGCGAGCGGCTGGGCCACATCGAGCTGGCCAGCCCGTGCTCGCATGTGTGGTTCTTCAAAGGACTGCCGAGCCGCATCGGGCACCTTCTCGACATGTCGCTCCGCGAGCTCGAGCGGGTTCTGTACTTCGAAGCGTACGTCACGATTGATCCGGGCGACGCTCCGCTGAAAGAACGCGAGTTGCTCACGGAGGAAAAATTCCGTCAGCTGCAACAGGAATATCCCGGAAAGTTTGTCGCGATGATGGGCGCCGAAGCGATCAAGGAACTTCTGAAACGTGTGGACATCGATGAATTGTCCAAAGAGCTTCGCATCAAGATGAAGAGCGAGAACTCGCAGCAGAAGAAAGTGAAGTTCGCCAAGCGGCTGAAGGTTGTCGAAGCGTTCGTGAAGTCCGGCAACAAGCCGGAGTGGATGATCCTCGATGTGATCCCCGTCATCCCGCCCGAACTGCGTCCCCTGGTTCCTCTCGATGGCGGCCGGTTCGCGACGTCTGACCTGAACGATCTGTATCGACGCGTGATCAACCGTAACAACCGCTTGAAGAAGCTGATCGAGCTCCATGCTCCGGACGTGATCGTTCGAAACGAAAAACGCATGTTGCAGGAAGCCGTCGATGCGCTGTTCGATAACGGCCGCCGCGGCCGCATCCTGCGAGGAGCAAACAATCGTCCGCTGAAATCCTTGTCCGATACGCTGAAGGGCAAGCAGGGCCGATTCCGGCAGAACCTCCTTGGAAAGCGCGTCGACTACTCCGGACGTTCGGTGATCGTCGTCGGCCCCGAGCTTCATCTGCACCAGTGCGGTCTGCCGAAGAAGATGGCGCTCGAGCTGTTCAAGCCGTTCATCTATAACCGGCTCGAGCAGGGTGGGCACTGCACCACCGTGAAGGCGGCGAAAGAAATGGTCGAGCGGCAGGATTCGGTGGTCTGGGACATTCTCGAAGAAGTCATCAAAGACCATCCGGTTCTGCTCAATCGCGCCCCCACGCTCCACCGTCTTGGTATCCAGGCGTTCGAGCCCGTGCTCGTTGAAGGAAAGGCGATCAAGATCCATCCGCTCGTCTGCACCGCATTCAACGCGGACTTCGACGGCGACCAGATGGCTGTTCACATTCCGCTGTCACCCGAAGCACAGATCGAAGCATCAGTGCTGATGCTTTCGACGCAGAACCTGCTGTCGCCCGCAAGCGGCCAGCCCGTAGCGGTTCCGACACAGGACATGGTTCTCGGTGTTTATTACCTTACCCGCCCGAAACCAGGTACTCGCGGAGAGGGCCGCACCTTCGGCTCGGTCGATGAAGTGTTGATGGCCTGGGATGCAGGCGAAGTCGAAACGCAGACGCCGATCCGGCTCCGTTACACCGGACCTCTCATCGACATGACCACGGCTTACGATGATCAGGCGATCGTTCACGCGGAAGCCATAGAAGCCAAGAACCACATGCTCAGCACGACAGTGGGACGTGTGATTCTGCATGACAACATGCCGCCGAGTTTCCCATTCATCAACGGCCTGCTGAAGAAGAAAGGTCTTGGGCAGTTGGTGAGCTACACCTATTTGCGGTACGGGCCGGAAATGACGGTGACGATGCTGGACCACATCAAAGAGCTAGGCTTCTACTACGCCACCCGTGCAGGCATTACGGTCAGCATCAATGACCTGGTCGTGCCTCCGGGAAAGAGAGACTTCGTGGAGAACGCTCAGCACGAAGTCGTGAAAGTCGATGAGCAGTACCGCGATGGCGCGATCACGAACGGCGAGCGCTATAACAAAGTCATCGCGATCTGGTCCGACGTGACGGTAAAGATCTCCGACATGATGTTCAACGAGATGGAGCGTGCCGAGGAAGCCAGCCACGGGTTCAATCCGATCCTTCTGATGGCCGACTCGGGCGCCCGCGGATCGAAACAGCAGATTCGCCAGTTGGCCGGTATGCGCGGTCTGATGGCGAAGCCGTCGGGTGAAATCATCGAAACGCCGATCACCGCGAATTTCCGTGAAGGTTTGAACGTGATGGAGTATTTCATCTCGACTCACGGCGCGCGCAAGGGTCTGGCGGATACTGCTCTTAAGACAGCGGATTCGGGTTATCTCACGCGCCGCCTGGTCGACGTTGCTCAGGACGTGATCATCAGCGAAGCGGACTGCGGAACGGTCGACGGCATTTACGTCGGTTCCATTGTGGAGTCGGGCGAAATCATCGAGCCGTTGAGAGACCGAATTATCGGCCGGGTGTCGCTTGAAAAGATCAAGGACTACGAAGGCCGGGTTATCGTCGAAATCAACCAGGAGATCTCGGAGGACCTTGCCAGTGCGATTCAGGCAGCCGGTATCGAGCGAGTAAAAATCCGTTCCGTGTTGACCTGCGAATCGCGGCGCGGAGCCTGCGTCCGGTGCTATGGCCGAAACCTGGCGACTGGAAAGCTGGTCGAGATCGGTGAAGCGGTCGGCGTCATCGCAGCGCAGTCGATCGGTGAACCGGGAACGCAGCTCACCATGCGTACGTTCCACATCGGTGGTACCGCAAGCCGGGTTGCCGAGCAGACGAGCCTGGAAGCCAAGAACGGCGGCACGATCAAGTTCCACAACCTGCAGACGGTGCGGAACCAGGAAGGCTTCCTCGTTGCAATGAACCGCAACGGAGTGATCGCTATCATGGATGAAAAGGGCCGTGAGAAGGAGCGCTACACCGTTGTGTATGGCGCCAAGCTCAAGGTCAACGAAGGTGATCACGTGAAGCTCGGCGCGACGCTCGTCGAGTGGGATCCTTACACGTTCGCGATCCTCACGGAGGTCAGCGGGACGATTCAGTTCAAGGATCTGCTCGAAGGCGTGACGATGCACGAGGAACTCGACGAAGTGACGGGTCTGTCGCGATGGGTTGTGACGGATTCACCCGATGAGAAGCGCCAGCCGACCATCCAGATCCGCGACGACAAGCACAAAGTGCTTCGGAAATACCTCATCCCATCGCGTGCCCACCTTATGGTTGCCGATGGCGATACGGTCCACCAGGGCGACGTGCTTGCAAAGATTCCACGTGAAACGACCAAGACCAAGGACATCACGGGCGGTCTCCCGCGCGTCGTCGAATTGTTCGAAGCCCGGAAACCGCGCGAGACAGCGGTCATCACGGAAATCGACGGTATCGTCAAGTATGGCGATATCGCCAAGGGTCAGCGGAAGATCATGGTTATCAACGAGAACGGCGTCGAGCGCGAGTACTCGCTGCCTCGCGGCGTTCATGTCAACGTCCAGGAGGGCGAACACGTTCGGGCCGGCGAGCCGTTGATGGACGGTCCGCGCAACCCGCATGACATTCTGGCAGTCCTCGGTGAGAAGGAACTGCAGGCGTATCTCGTGAACGAAATCCAGGAGGTCTACCGGCTCCAGGGCGTCAACATCAACGACAAACACATCGAAGTCATCGTTCGACAGATGATGCGATGGATCAAGGTCGAGGATGTGGGCGACACCGAGTTTCTCGTGGACGAGCAGGTCGATAAGTTCCGATTCCAGGAAGAGAACGAGCGCGTGAAGAAGAACGGTGGCAAGCCGGCTTCCGGCCGACCGCTGTTGCTGGGGATCACGAAGGCGTCGCTGTCCACGGAGTCGTTCATCTCGGCAGCATCGTTCCAGGAGACGACCCGCGTCCTGACGGAAGCTTCGATTAGTGGAAAGATCGATTACCTGCGCGGCCTCAAGGAGAACGTCATCATGGGACGTCTCATCCCGGCCGGTACGGGTCTGGAGTTCTACCGCAACGTCGAGCTGATTCCCGAAGAGCCCGAACCCGTTCTGGGCGAGGAAACCCCGGAACTGGAGATTGCTGAGGATCTTGGTACCGAGGAACAGCCCCAGCAGGAACGGTTGACGACGTAGGGAAAGAACGCGGGCTAAAGCCCGCGCGACTACATTTTCGGCAACCATGCCCAGGTCCAGAGATGTAGTCGCGGGCTTTAGCCCGCGTTCCGATAAAAGTATCTTCTTGAAGGCTGCAAAGTCATCCAGTAAAATTAGAGGGTTTTCCCCGAGATAACACTGACCTCGGGGACGACGCTAACAAA
>QHXD01000134.1 GCA_003223895.1 Acidobacteriota bacterium | reverse complement strand
GTTGGCGGAATCCGCGCTGCGAGCGGTGTCCCGGTGTCGCATTCGAAAGGAGGAAACCTCAACAAGGGAATTGCGTCTTTCAACCAGCGGCACGAGTTCAGCACCAACTTCCTTTATCAGTTGCCGTTCGGGTCTGGAAAGGCCTTCGGCAGCGGGGCCACCGGCTGGGTGGAGAAACTGATCGGGAACTGGCAATGGGATGGCATCCTCAGCGTGCGGAGCGGCTACCCCATTGTGCCTCTGGTTGGCTCCAACCGGTCCGGGAACGGGGATCAACGCAATCCCGATGTGCCTAACTGGAATCCCGACTTCAAAGGCAAGGTGATTCTGGGTGTAGACGGGTTCAAGAAAACCGGCAACTACTTCGATCCCGATGCGTTTTCCTTGCCGCTGGCCGGGACCTTCGGAAACGTGGCGCGGCGCACTTTTCGGGCCGGGTTATTTCAACCTCAACACCTCGTTGTTCAAGCGGATTCCTCTGAAGGAGCGCTTGAACATGCAGTTCCGGGTCGAGGCCTTCAATGTCCTCAATCACGCGAACTTCGACACACCCGAGCTCATCGTTTTCCAGGGCCGTGACTTTGCCGGCTCGGCCGGAGTCATTCGAGACATAACGACACGCGAGCGCCAGATCCAGTTCGCGCTGCGGCTGGAGTTCTAACCCGCAGCTCTGCTCATTGTTGACGAGGGCGAGGCCACTCGGGAGGCCTCGCCTCACCCCAGGCTGGAACTCAAATCCTGGAATCGCGGATGTCGACTCTCCAACCCTCAACGCAGGCTTGTTCGATGTCGGAATGTGCTGAGTTCTGACAGAGGCGTCACGGAAAACACTCATTGGGGGAAGCCAAACCCTAATGAGGAATACGCTATTCCTCATCAGGGAAAGCTCACTCTAAATCAGGGGTCAAGGGGCTTTTCCCGTAAAGTCGAACCGGCGGGTCGCGTGCGATCCAGACCAATGACCCGCCGGCTGTTTTTAGTCCGTATTATCTCGGGCTGAACAAAGGGGTCGCGTCGTTCAGTCTCGCCCACCAGTTCAACGCGAACTTCAGCTATCAGATGCCGTTTGGGAACGGGCAGCGCTTCGGAAGCGGGGCCACTGGGATTGTGAACCCCGGACTATGTTTTCAATCACCCCAATTTTGCGTACCCCAATGAGGTCATGTTCCAGGGCAACAACTACAGCCCCTCGGGCGGGTCCATTGACCGGACAGCAACGCCCTCTCGGCAAATCCAGTTCGTGCTGAAGCTGCTGTTCCGATATCGAGTGGTGCCTCAAAATGACAATTGGACATTGAACAATGAACATTTCTCTCTAAAAAATTGTCAATGTTCAATGTTCATTTGTCATTGGCCTAAACGAGCGCTCCATCCCAGAGGCGTTCAAGAAACTCCTTCCACGGAAGAATCCGGATACCCTCGACAGTGCGCGGCCGCTGTTCAAGACTCACGACAATATAGTTCTTGAGGAGAGCTTCTTCCTTCAATGCTCGAATACCACGCAGGTCACGCTCACCGACCGGATCCTTGGACTTGACTTCGATTGCGGTCGTGCCGGCCAGCACGAAATCCACCTCGAAATTGGATGTGGAGCGCCAGTACGCGAGCGGTCTGGCATCGGTGTAGTCGACATATGTACTCAGCTCATGAAAGATGTAGCTCTCGAATGCTTCGCCGAACTCCGGCGAGCGCCGCGCCAGGCCGGTCCGATGCTGAAGGCGCCGGACCACACCGCAATCAAAAAAGTAGTACTTCGCCGTGCCGATCGCCTTGCGCGTCCGCGTCCGAGTCCATGCCGGAACGAGCCGCGCCACGAGCGTGTCTTCAAGAATGTGGAAATACTCACGGACGGTGCTGACCGGCGTTTGCGCGTCGCTGGCAATTTGCGAAAAGTTCAACATGGTGCCGTGGCACAGCGCGGCAACCTCCAGAAACCGGCTGAACGCCGGAACGTTCCGCGTCAAAGCTTCCGCCGCGACCTCTTCTCTCAGATAGGCGCCCACGTAAGCCCCGAGGTCGGCCTTGGGGTCTGTGGAGAAATAGATGGATGGCAAGAGCCCGCGATCCAATGCACGCTCCAGCACGAATTCGTCGCCAAGTTCCCGATAGATAAAGGGATGCAGGGTACGGGCCGGAGCCCTGCCGCCGAGGAGATTGACGCCTCCTCTTCGCAGCTTGCGGGCGCTCGATCCCGTCAGCACGAAGTGGATACTTCGTTGTTCAATGAGCCGGTGGACTTCATCGAGCAATTCGGGCAGCTTCTGAATCTCATCCACGACAAGCAGCCGGTCCCCGCTTTCCAGTTCCTCACCAAGGCGCGCTGGCCGGTGGCTGAGGGTACGGAAGACGTCACCATCGAGTAAGTCATAGACTTTCGCCGAAGGCAAGGCATGACGGACCAAGGCGGTCTTGCCCGTCTGGCGCGGACCGAAAAGGAAAAGCGATTTTCGTCGCGAGAGTCCGGCAATGTCGAGGGTTCGCGGAATGTAACGCGAATCGGCCATTAACATCTATTATGTCAATAATCATGATAAATCGCAACATTCCCGTGATACGATCCAGAGGTCAATCCCTGGAAGCCAGCCATATTCATTTCGGATTAATAGATCGGATTCGAAAGGAGCGGAGTATGGCAAGGCAGATCGGCACAAGTGTGCATGCGTTTGGAAAGTACGGCATAAAGCTGATCGTCCTTACCCCGAATTTCACCAAGAAATGCCCCATACACCGGATATACAGGCCTTCTTTGCCGCTTTATAAACTCTATCTCTTACACCATCCCACCTTTCCCCGCGAGGTGACTCGCGGGGTTTTTTTGCTATGGTTTCAGCCCGTTTCGGAAGGCATGAAGAATCGTGCCAGCCGTCAGCGAAACCTGATGGCGACAACCAACGCACTGCCACCGTCGCTGTTTCACCAATTCGTATGCTCGCCCCTGTGCCCGCATCGCGGGCAAACGAAGCCATCGGGCCAGCGGCAAGCAGCCAAGTACTGCTGGCATGCTTCTTCGGTGGCAAACTTGGCCTGAAACTCGCGCAGTGTCTTGGGAAACGGCGGACGAGCCACGCGCCCATACTACTGCTTGGAGTTTGCTGAAAGAACCGGATAAGCAGGCGTGACTAGTTTCAACCTGGTTTTCCGCGCATGGGAGGACCAGGTTGATGCACGCAAAGCATTTCGTAGCGGTACGGCATAAAGCTGACTTCCCCCGAATTTCACCAGGAAATGCCCCGTACACCGGATATACGGGCGCTCTTTGCCGCTTTATACTCCTATCTCCTTACCATACACCTTTGCCCGCGGGGCGACTCGCGGGTTTTTTTTGCTAGGGTTTCAGCCCCGTTTCTGGAAGGTATGAAGGCATGCTGATGCCACGGAACGGCTGTAATCGCCCACGTTAACCTGACAGGAATGCAACTCGCAGTCGCGCGCGCCGAGATCGTACGTCCAGCGCACCAAGTTGTGGCAGTCGACTGGAATCAGGAATACCGGCGTGCGCCCGCGATAGAGGTCCAACTCGCGCAGAATCAGGGCAGCCGCTTCTTGCTCTGACTGCGCAAGGCATGGCCCCAGCATTTTCATCGCGCACCCCGAGGAAATCATGCAACCATCAATTCGACCGCCGGCTCCCTCGTAAACGGCACAATGGAGGAAACCCGGCGGGTTTTGGATGGCGTAGCGGTGGTTCTCCAAGTGAAACGTGGCGCTTTCGCGGATGGTAGAAACAGTATCCCATGAGCCGCCCGGTCTCGGTGTTTTCTGCGATCACCTTGCATCTCGGTTCCAGCCTGCTGTATACCTCGTCGAAAGCGTCCGCATCTTTGATCACGAAATCGCTTTTCGTGATTGCCTGTGGCCCCTTGATCAAGATAGTTGGTGCTTCCGCTCGTATCTATCCGGCCGAGTCGTTTACGAATTTCTGACAAGGTGGGACACCCAAGCGCCCTTTTTGAGGAAGTCCTCGGCGGCGACAACTTGTCTTGTATCGTCTCGAGTGATTATGCGCACCAGAACATTGATGTCAACGGTGCGCATGGCGTTTCTTCATGTATGAGCGGATACCTTCTTTAAATTCATCCAAGCGCTTCGTGGCCGAAGTGCCGTGCGGGAATATCGCCTTATGGATTTCTTCGGATGAGTATTGCCCGACTCTGCGAATGACGATGTTTTCGCCTTGCTCGTCCCATTCTAAAATGGAGCCAGGACCGATCCCGAGCTTCTGACGAATCCGGGCGGGTATGGAGATCTGTCCTTGAGCTGTAACCTTCGATTGCGCTATCGCCATAAATCGATATTACCTTGGTAATGGGAGTCTGAGACCTTGTATCAGGCATAAAGCCGATCGTTCTTCCCCCGAATTTCAGCCAGGAATACCCGTTCGACCGGATATACAGACACTCTTTGCCGCTTTATAAGTCACGCAATAGGAAAGCAAACCAATCCGGATTATAAGGACTTTGAAGCGCCGGAATTGATGCTTATCCACGTGTACGTTCGTCAGGGAAAACTCAGTGCGGCTCTGAGCCGCATGGATGCGCTTCTGCAGAAGAGTCCCGGAAATCGTCCGAATCCGGCACTAGAAAAGTTCAGATCAGAAGTTGTGGCCGCCTTGGTGAAGTTAAAACAAGGCGCGGAAAAACAAAAATGAGCGGCAATCACGGAATGTCTGCAGTGTTTCGGCAGGTATCTGGATATAGGCGGAACCGTGCCACAAGACCCGGACGATTGGAGGGCCGATTGGGGACTGGCCGGCATTGACATCCGCAACTACTTCTCCGCGAACTTCACCTACGACCTTCCCTTCGCGCGGAATATGACCGGAGCCGCTGGAAAACTGCTTTCGGGCTGGCAGCTCAATGGAATCCTCACGTTGGCCGACGGCACTCCGGTTAGCATCCTGACTGGGTTTAATCGTTCGCGAAATGGAGCCAGCGGGGGGCAAATAACGGATCGTCCGGATTTGCTTCCGGGCTTTAACAACAATCCGGTGAAAGGCGTCACGAAAGGCTGTCCGAGTGTGTCCCGGCCGGCACGAAATTGGGAACTCCCGACCTCTACTTCGATCCCTGCGCCTTTGCTCTACCGGAAGCCGGATTTTATGGCAACCATGCAACCGAAAAGCGAAACAATTTTCGGAAACGAGGTATGCTGTTCATCAACATCTTAAAAAAGGAAGGTGGCTTATGGTCCCGTATTGTCCTGCGTCAAAGACACTCCGAGTTATCGTCTTGTCTTCTTCCCTATTGCTGATAATGGGGAAACAGGCGATGTCTCAACTACCCACCTGCACGATTCTGGGTGCCGTCAAGGATTCTTCAGGCGCCGTTATTCCGGGTGTTTCCATCACCGCAAAGAATGTGGAGACCGGCCTGACTCGCACGGGTGTCAGCGCTGAAGATGGCTCGTATCGCTTGTCGGCGCTCCCAGTAGGCGGCTATGAAGTGCGGGTTGAACTGGCCGGTTTTCGCACCGAGCTGCGCAGCGGTTTGACGTTGACGGTTTCCCAGGAAGCGGTCGTGAATTTTACGCTTCAGGCAGGAGCGATTGATCAGACCGTGGTTGTGACGGAGGACGCGCCTATCGTGAACACGACGTCCGGTGCGCTGGGCGGACTCGTAGACGAACGCAAAGTGGCCGAACTTCCGCTCAATGGCCGCAATTTCATTGACCTGACGCTGTTGCAACCCGGGATCACGCAGCAGAGAAATCTGGGCGTGGCCGCCTCGACAGTCGGCACGTGGTTCAGCAGCAATGGAGCTCCGTTGCGCTCCAACAATTATTTGCTGGACGGCGCCCTCATGTCGAATCTTACCAACGGCACCTCCGCTGCCCAAGATGGCAGTACGCTGGGGATTGAAGGAGTCCGGGAGTACCGCGTGATCACCAACTCCTTCAGCGCCGAATACGGCATGACTATGGGAAGCCAGGTGATAGTGGTCACCAAGAGCGGGACGAACACGCTGCATGGCTCGCTGTTTGAATACTTCCGAAACAGCGCGCTCGATGCCCGCAACTTCTTCGACTACAAAACTCCTGCCAGCGACCGGCGGCTGCCTGCTTTTACCCGTAATCAGTTTGGCGGTTCCGTCGGAGGGCCGATCAAGAAGGACAAGACCTTCTTCTTTGGGGTCTACGAAGGATTACGGCAGCGCTTCGGCGTCACTACCATCAGTCCCACGATCGGCGCTGGGTGTCACGGAGCGGCGGGCGCGGTGATCACCAATACGGCCTGTCCGCAACTGGGGCCTACTGTACCGTCCGTGACCGTTTCGCCGGTGACCGCGCCACTGTTGGCCCTCTATCCGGTGCCGAATCTTTCCAATAACCGGTTCACGTTTCCCTTTACCCAGCCGATCCAAGACGACTATGCGCAGGGCCGAGTGGATCATAATTTTTCTTCCGCCGATAGAATGTTTGGCCGGTTCACGTTTAATAACACGACCGAAACCGACCCGCTGGAGTATCCGCAGTTCCGTACCGAGCGCTTCAGCCGGAGCAGCTTTGCGACACTTTCCGAAGACCACGTTTTTTCACCCGCGCTCCTCAGCACGTTCCGGATGTCCTTTAGCCGGACGCATCCGAACAATCCTTCTCCTTCCGGGATTATCGGCCCGCAGTACTCGTTTGTGCCGGGCGAGGAGATCGGAACCCTCAACATCGGTGGCGTGACGAAGCTGGGACCTAATGTTGCTCCGACGAACTTCAGGCAGAATATCTTTACCTGGAGCGACGATGTCTTTTACACTCGCGGCCGGCACTCGCTGAAGTTCGGGACGCTCATCAATCATTACCAGCAGTATCTTTACACTACCGTCAATTCTGTGGGGACCGTCACCTTTGCGAATCTGGCCAACTTTCTTCAGGGCGTGACCTCACAATACTCGGCGCAAAGGCCCGGTTCGCTTCGGGACCGGACCTACCATTTCAACACGATCGGTTTTTACGCCCACGATGATTATCGCGTTCTGCCCAACCTCACGTTCAACCTCGGTTTGCGCTACGAATTCATCACCGTGCCGCGCGAGCAGCACGGCAAAGAGGCGGCTTTGCGGAACATTGTCAGTGACGCCGCGCCGACGCTGGGGCCTGCCTTCGAGAACATGTCGTTGCGCAACTTCAGCCCGCGGTTCGGCTTTGCTTGGGATGTGAGGGGAAATGGGAAAACGGCCGTCCGCGGCGGCTTTGCGGAACTATACGACATTGGCGTCCATGGCGTCTCCTTCGTCATTGCCTCACAAGCGACGCCTCCTTTCGGAGCGTTTTGTGCCGTTGGCACGCCTTTTACCCTCCGCAGTCTTCCGCTGGAGTTCGGGGAATGCAACGCTTTACGGCTTCTGGACTATCACATGAAACAGCCCCACATGCTGGACTACAACCTGACGCTGGAGCAGCAATTGCCCTGGCAAATGGGACTGACGCTCGGCTATGCCGGTTCCCGAGGCTACCATCTCATGCAGGAAAGAGAGGGCAATCCCGGGGTTCCGCAAATCCTCCCAGATGGGCGGAAGTTCTTTCCGCCGTTGCCGACTACTGGAAATCCGAACGCCTTCCGGACCAACCCCAACTGGGGTTCTATTGATCTGCACACTGCCGAAGGAAACTCCTGGTACAACGCAATGCAGTTTGGGTTGACCAAACGGTTGAGCAACGGCATGCAGTTCCAAAGCTCATACACCTTCTCAAAACTCATCGATGAAACGCAGGGGCAGGCTGGAGCGGATAACCAGGTTTCCAGCATCTTTGGCGTGGACCCCACCAATCGGCGGATCGACCGCGGCCCGGCGGACTTCGATTTGAGGCACAATTGGCAGTTCAACACCATCTATCAGGTGCCGCAGCCATTCAAGAGTGGACCACTCCGCGCCGTGCTGAACGGCTGGCGGGCGAGCAGCATTTTCTCGGTTCAGTCCGGCTATCCATTCACCCCAGCGCTAAGGACCGACCGCACCCGCTCGGGCATCAACACCGGCCAACCGGGAGCGGGCGCCCTGACTTTTGGCCGCCCCGATCTGGTACCGGGACGCACCGCTTATGACATTACTCACGGGACGACCGCTGGATGCCCAGGAGTCGCGGCGGGTCAGAAGCTTGGGACACCCAATCTTTGGTTTGATCCTTGCGCTTTCAGACTCCAGGACGCCGGGTTTCTGGGAACTTCGGGAAGAAACTACTTGAGGGGACCGGGCTACTTTAATCTGGATTTCTCGCTGGGAAAAAATATACCGGTCAAACAACTGGGCGAGAGCGGAGCCTTGGAGTTCCGGGGGGAGTTCTTCAATATTCTCAATCACCCCAACTTTGCTCTAAACGATACCGCCCGCCAGGTCTTCGCCGGAAGTGCCGCTCCGGGAACGACGGAAAATCCGCTTTCGACAGCA
>QHXD01000843.1 GCA_003223895.1 Acidobacteriota bacterium | reverse complement strand
GGGCTTCCCCGATCCGCCGAATGCGCCTGCTCCCCGTTAGGAACGTGGATTAAACACAAAGACACAAAGGCACAAAGAAATTCGGCATTCTAGGATGCCGAATTTCTTTGTGCCTTTGTGTCTTTGTGTTTAATCCACTCTTACATCGGCGCCTGGCCGTTCATATCCCGTGGTGCGAGAAGGAACGTGCCGCCCGCAGGTATGGAATAACGAAACGTGCTCTGCGTGGCGTTATTCAACGGGACGCTCATCGGGTTTCCATTACTGTCGAAGATATCGATCCGGCCGGTGCTGGCAGTCGTCGAGTTGTTGATCAGAGCAATCTCTGAAGTCCAGCCTCCACCGATCGCGAATTGAGGAATCACCACCGCAGCGCTTCCTCCGGCATTCCCTCCGATCGCGGGCAACGTACTGAATTCGATTCCGGAGAAACGCAGTCCAAGAACGGAAAAAGCAATCGGGCTCTGCAGGTGCAGACTGCCGCTGAACGCGGATCCAATCGTATTCGAACCGAACAGCTCAGTGACAAAGCGAGCCACCTGTTGGTGCGGCTGGACCGTCATCGTCGTTGTGGCGACGGTGTTTCCATTCGCATCCTCCAAAGTGAGGGTCAGGGTGTTACCGCTGTCTCCCGGATTTGCCACGGCAACACCGAGATTGCGCCCGATAGCCGGCACGACATTGACCAGCATTGTGGACGAGCCCGTCATTGGCGCCGGAACAATGCCGGCCTGCGACTGCACGATTCCGTTGTGGACGACTCCGAAGGTCGCCGCCGATACAGGCGCGGGCGAGTTTGCATCGGGAGTAATGATGACGTAGCCCGATCGCGTGTTCCCCTGTTCGACGGCAGAAATAGGTAGCGGTACCGCCGCCGTAACGCCCGCGGGAAGGCTCGCACCCTGGACGGTAAAGACGGAGTCTACCGTGACGCTCCCCGCTGGAGTTGTGACCGTGACGGACTGTGCCCCGGGCGCGGCGTCCTTTGCAATAGTGATGAGCAGAGGGATTTGGGTTGCCGTGGCGCCGCTCTGGATGCCGGCCGTAATTCCGGCGCCGCTGAACGTCACGTTGGTCACTCCCGAGAAATTCGCACCCGTGAGTAATGCCGTGATCGTCGTTCCCTGGCCTCCGCTTTGCGGCGTCAAGGCCTGGACAACCGGACGGGCCTGTGCGGCCGGAGCCACTACCCGAGACCAGGATGCAATCAGATTGGAAGCATCGACCGAACCCAGGCCGGTAGCCTGATCGTAGCCGGGACCTGCGGTGTAACCGATAACGCCGCCGCTGCTGCAATCGGTGCTTCCCAGGCGGCACGATACCTGGTTTCCCCCTGCCGTGATGTCATGGAAGACGCCCGGTGCGATCCCCGCCAGCCGATACAAGGCGGGATTGATGTTTCCCTGCGGCGAATTCGCCGCCTGGTTGAGTATCGCAACGATTCCGGCGAAAGCCGGCGCAGCCACGGAAGTGCCGCCTGCGATATTCAAGCTGCCGTCGGTGGACCGGTAACCGTTCGCACAGCTTCCGAGAGAACAGATCAGATAACCGTCGTGGTCGGCCGAGGCGCTCAGAGAAATATCGGGCACATCACGCGCGTGATCGTTCGGCACACCGGCGCCCGCCTGCCAGTCCGGTTTCGAGAAATAGATGCTGCGGCCGCCGCCTCCGGCTGAGAGCGTGCCGCTCGCAGTGTTGTCGTTCCATGTCTTTTCCGAAATGTAGGAAAGAGCCGATCCATTCGTTGCGTTGTTGGTGGCGCTCCACGAGCCCGCACCGTCCTGGAATTCGCTGCCTCCCATGCCTGTGACGTAAGGAAGGCTCGAGGGAAAATCGACGGCCAGTCCACGGCTAGCGATCCGGGCGTTGTAGTCGCAATCGGCCGCACCGGTATCGCCGCTTGCGGACAGGATGGTTATCCCCTGCGCAACAGCCTGTCGCCCGAGCGCCCCGAGGATGTTCATGTCCTGGCCGGAAAAATTCTTCTCGCAATCCCCATAGCTGATGCTGATCACCGGCGCGAGGTTTTGATCGATGGCGTATTGAAGCGAATCGAATACTCCGTTGTTCGAGTTCACATAAATAAGGTGAGCGTTTCGGGCAACGGCTCCGGACCACTCGAGGTCGAGATCGGCCTCTCCAAGATCGTCGTTGTTCGTTCCCGGATCATTGGGCGGCAGGCCGGAAGCGCTGCGGAATGCGCGGATATCGGTCAGGTCGATATTCGTTTGCCCCATGACGGCAATCCTCTGACCGCTTCCATCAAGCCCATTCGCGTACAGACCATTCAAGTTGTAAATCGTGGCGAAGTCCGCGGGAGCCAGGAAGTGGTTTCCCGTCACAGTGGACGTGAACTGCGGTGAGGCGTCATGGACGCGGGTTCGCCTTGCTCGCGCCTTGAGGTGGAAGTTATTCAATGATCGAAAGCCCAGAACCACGTTCGCGAAAGCATCGGGAACATACGGATCGTTCGCATTCGCGTAGAACGTTTTGCCGTCGACTGCATATTCGTGAATTGCTGTGCGAAATACAGTTTCGACCTGCCCGGCTGATCCAGTGAACGTGACCGACCGCCGGTTACGCGCCACTTCATCGACCGTGAATCCCTGCGCGTGAAGCCAGTCCACAATCTGCGTCAAATCGTTGGCGCTGATGCCGAAGCGATCGGCAAACTCCTCCG
>QHXD01000133.1:669-9254 GCA_003223895.1 Acidobacteriota bacterium | reverse complement strand
CGACGGGAAGTGCGCTCGTGAATACGTAGTCTCCAGCCTTGTCGCCGCCGACGTAAGCAGTGAGGACACCAAAATATCGATCCCCGATGTAGAACACGAAAGTGCCGGTACGGCTGACCGCGCGCGAAGACTTGACGTAGCCTCCCCGTCCAAACGTCTCGAAACGATTATCGCCGGAACCGGTCTTTCCTCCAGTGACAACAAGCTTGCCGTCCTTGCCGGTAAATGCGCCCGCCAGCCGGATCGCTGTTCCTTTCTGCACCACACCGGCAAGAACCTGGTGCAGCGCGTGAGCGACGGCTGGATCCATTACCCGTTCACCCGGCTGTTGATTGGGCTGGAAAACCGTTTCGTAGGGCGTATCGCCGGCAAATCGCAATTGCCGGACGCGCAGGGTCGGCAGTCGTACTCCATCATTTAGAATGATACCCATCAATTCGGCCAATGCGGCCGGCCGATCGGCCGAACTTCCGATCGCAGTGGCCAGGGACGGAACAAGGCGGTCAAACGGAAAGGCCAGGCGTTGCCAGTATGGCGTCATCCGGGCGAATGCATCTTCTTCGAAACGAATACGAAGCCGGACCTCCTGAGCCCGCCGATTCTTCGTTTGAAAGAGCCAGCGAGAAGACATCGTCCGAACGCCGGCACTGCGTTCGAACAATTCAGCCCAGGATACGTCCGGGTTCTGCATCATCTGACCGGCGCACCACACATCCAGCGGATGCCGCTGGAGCAGATAACCGTAATCGGACATGTTGAGACGCGTTGGATCATAGGCTTTGAACAACCGGGCCGCCTCGTCTGCTGAAACCGCGCTGCCGTTCGACTCAAGCCAATTGGCCAGGGCGTCCTTGTCAGCGGCGGGATTCCATGAAAGAAAGAGCATGGCCAGTCGGCGAGCCGACTTGTTCCGGGTTCCCAGCACCTCGTTGACAATGGCATCCGGTGTTAAACCGCGATAAGTTCGATATGCCCCGTAAAGAAAATGTTCCGATTCCTTTTCCGCGATTTCGTTCAGCAGCCGCAAGCGCTCAGGATTATCGGGTTGATCCAGGACCTTCTCCATATCAAATGGAAGCCGGGCTTCGTGGAACCGCACGAGATCGCGCATGAGGCGGATGTACACGAGATTCACAGAATGCTGCAGGCCATCCCGCAGCGTGTACATCATTCCATTTTCTTTCTTTTCGAAATTTGCAAAGACATGCGCGCCTCCGCCGGTGAAAAACACTTCTCCAGGATTGCCGGAGTATCGTCGGTCGAGAGCCTTGTCCAACAGAGTGTCCAGAGCGAGATCGGCGTCGGCGCCCATCGTCTCCGCGGTCCAGCGAGTAATCGGATCCCGGGCCGCCTGCGCAAGCTGTCTGAGAGCCTGAGCGTCCAGCCCGTGGAACTCATGATAGAGAGAAGCTACCAGTTCAAGATAGTGAGACAGCGTCCGCAGCTTGGCGGTACTACCCAATTCCAGCTTCATTCCTTCATTCAAATCGAACGGCTGATTGAGCGTGTCGGCCTGGGCACGGAGCACATTGCCGGCCGGCGTGCGTTCAAAGAGGGTAAAGCTATACATCACCTGCGCTGGATCGCCACGTAGCAGCAGGTGTTCCTGCCGAAGTCCCTGCGCCTGGACGAAAGCGGGATCTTTCAGCTTTTGAAAAAGAGCCAGCACGTCGTTTTGCAGACTGATGTTGAGCGTCGTATCTGCATCGAGGTGCAAACGATCGAGCGCGTAAAGATCCGGCACGCCCAAAACTGTCATCATGTGCGCGCGGAACGAGTTTGTTGCCTTGCGCTGAACGTATGGAACGGGTTGTGGAGCCGGTGCACGGTTCAAAAACTCCAGCGGAGCCGATTCCACACTTCGGGCGAGATCTTTTGAAATGGCGCCCTCGGTCTCCAGTTGCCGAGCGTAATAGCGCACTCGAGCTTCAAGAGCGGAGCGATCTTCCTTTAAATAGAAGGATGGGGCGCGAGCGGCGCAGATGAGCGCGAGCATGTGTTTGATAATTCGTGCTTTGTCTTTTTTCGGACCCGGGCCGGTGATGACAGACAGCGCTTCGCGCAGTTCGACGCCGAACCAGGCGTGGAGACCGGCTCCCAGGCCATTGACCTCACCGTAGTTGGAGGCTGCCGCAAGCGGCACAGAATTCAAGTAGTCGAGAACGATTTCACGTCTCTCGGCGCTGGTATCAGGCCCCGACCGATAGACGCGAAGGCTTGCGCTGACCATCTGCCGCAACTTATCCGTTGCCGAGCTCGTTCTCCCGCCATCGGCATAACGGAATTTTTCGATTTGGGTGGCGAGCGTGCTTCCGCCCTCGAGGTGAACTGGAAGTCCCAATTTACGGCCGGCGTACAAAACACCGGCTTTCGCAAGGCGTCCCCAGTCGACAACCGGATTGCGGCTGGCGAAACTTGAATCCTCCAGCTCCCGATTCTCGACAAACAGCAGGGCCTTGACGACTAACGGCGGGATCTCATCGTAGGTCTTGAATACCTGGTCGTTCGAGTCTGCGTCGTAAAGCGTCGTCCCATTTTCGCCGCGGATTATCAGCCCGGCTACAGCCGGTTCGCGGTAGGGAGGCGTAATTTTCCAGCGCGTCAACCCTTCCAGTTCCGGTGAAAGGCGTGCCTGTTCCACGATATGGTATCCGGCGGCCATCAGCTGACGCTCGAATGCAGGCAATTTGGAATAGCCTCGCGCCTCGTTGAAAGGTCCGCTTTCCGGAAACGCGATTCGCGGACTGGGCCCCGGACCAATGCCGTAGGACAGGCGGGCCGCGACGGTAGAAAACAACATTGCTTCCATTCCGGAAGTGCGCGCTTCGTAGAGCCCTGCGGTCAAAAGCAGCAGCGTCGGCAGGGTTAAGAGGAACCATCGGGTGTTATTTCGCGAGTTCAAAAGATGGATACGCCTCCACCACACTCGATTTGTTTCTGTTTTTCGCCACTTGTCCGGCAAGCCTTCCGAAGTCAAAGAACCTTCACGCCACATTTGTCTTCCTCATTTACGAGCTACATCGGATGTCGTGCACGACATCCGAGATATGCAATTCAGGCTCCGCAGCGCTCCATAGTCGGACGAACCCTGACAGGAAGTTTTCTCAGTACGCGCAAAGAACATTGTCCGGCGCCCCAGGCGTCACCAAGGTGTGAAATATCTTGCGCTCCAACAAATATCGTGCCACGATATCGTACCACGATGCAGAGCAAGTCCAAGCCTGACAGGGAAGCCGAATACAGGGCATTGGCCGACTTCCGGTATCACATACGGCGCTATCTGGATTTCAGCGATCAAGCCGCCAAAAAGGCAGGCATCGAATCGAAGCAGTATCAACTGCTCCTCGCCATCAGAGGTCTTCCCGAAGAAATTGAACCCACGGTTGGCACGCTGGCTCAACGGCTGGGCCTTCGTCACCACAGCAGCGTCGAGCTCATCAATCGTGCCGAAGCAAATCAGCTTGTAAAGCGGTCGCGCAACGGAGCCCGTGTCCTTGTGAAATTGACGGACAAGGGCCAGCGCGTCTTGTCACGGGGAGTCGAGCAACGCCTCCAGGAGCTTCGAGTGGCGGGACCGGTTCTCGTCGAGGCTCTTCAGCAACTTATCCATGCGAATCACGTACCGAAAAGGAAAAGAAAATGAGAAAACAGGACAAGATTAAACTCTTATGTTTGCTGTTGTTAGTCGCAGCGTCAATCGCTGCCGGCTGCAAGAAAAACGTCGCCGCGGCTCCTCCTCCGCCTCCGCCCGTGCTGCCGACGCCACCACCACCACCTGCTCCCGCGATCACGCTTCGCGCAGCGCCGACGACAATCGACCGGGGCCAGGCAACGTCGCTTCAGTGGGAAGCGACGAATGCGGCCAGCGTGCGGATACAGCCCGATGTCGGCAACGTTCAAAGTCAGGGATCGCGCTCGGTCTCTCCCACCTCGTCCGTAACTTACACCGCTACCGCCACGGGTCCCGGGGGGTCTGCAACCGATACCGCGCGCATCACGGTTCGCGTTCCGGCCGCAGCAACAACTCCGACACGACCCGAACCGCGGCCGGACACGCGTGTGAGCCTGGAAGAACTCTTCAGGCAAAACATCCAAACAATCTATTTCACCTACGACCAGAGCGACATCCGTCCGGACCAGGTCTCGCGGCTCGAAGGCAATGCTTCCTGGTTAAAGCAACACCCCGGCGTGAAATTTACAATCGAAGGGCATTGTGACGAACGAGGAAGCGCGGAATACAACCTTGGTCTGGGTGACCGGCGTGCGAACACCGTGAAGGAGTTCCTCATCCATCAGGGTGTTGACCAATCCAGCATCAACACCATCAGCTATGGAGAAGAACATCCTGTTTGCACGGATGCTACAGAAGAGTGCTATCAGAAGAATCGGCGCGGGGCATTTGTACTCAGACCTACAAGTTAAGGGGATCAGCCGCGAATTACGCGAATTACGCAAATGGGCGCGTCAAAGATTCCTTGATGCGCCCATTTGCGTAATTCGCGTAATTCGCGGCTGATTCTTATTTTAGAAGCTCAGCCGCCCATGAATCTGAATTGTCCGGGCGCCCCTCGTTGTGGTGATCCTGCCGAAGTTCGGACTATCAATGCTCCCGGTCGGATTGCCGTAGTTGGTATGGTTGGGCGCATTGAACATGTCCACCCGGGTTTCGAACCGCACGTTTTCCCGAACCGCAAAGCTCTTGCCGACTGCAAAGTCTACGTTCCACAATCCAGGTCCGCGGCCAACCATGAACGCCGCATTTCCGGGCCGGACAGGCACTTTGGAAACTGCGCCGACGGGCACCTTTGCAAATGCCGCGACGTTCAAATATTGGCCCGTCGCGCGGTAGTCGTCCAGATACATGTGCTTGATGTCGAGGATATCCGGACGGCTGGTCGGGCCGCCGGGGCTTAGCTGAGTAATGTCGAAAGCCGCTCCAGTCTGCGCTCGAAGAATTCCGGAGAACTGCCACCCTCCCAACACCTGACGCAAGGCGGAGTTGAAGTTTGTGAGCGCGGGCAATTGGTACACCCAGTCGCCGGAGACCGTCTGATTGATGTCCCCCGATACAGGTGACCGATTGATTTTCACGTTGTTAAAGTCCTGGATGGCCGTCCGTGAGATATCTCCGGAAAACCACCCGGCGGCGTTGCCGCCAACGTACGCAAGGCCCTTGCCCCAGGTATGGTGCAGGTTGAACGAGAGATTGCGTGAAAAACGCTTCCGCAGCGAGCTTTGCCACGATGCGTAAAACGTCTGCTGCATGCTGTCGTAATAGTGGCTTTCGAACGGAAGGTCTTGATTCGGCCGCAGGCCGGTAATTCGGTCGATCTGGTTGTACCAGCGAAGCATCGGGAACTTGACTCCCCGATTACCGACAAATGCGGTCTCGAACATCATCGAGCCGGTGATTGCGCGCTGCACGCTGAGGGACATGTTCATCGTATACGGCGCGTAGTAGTTCGGATCGAACATGTAGCCCATCGAAACCTTGTTCTCCGCCACGACGGTCGCCTTCGTTTGCTCCAGATAGGTCGGATACTTGAAGCCATAGGTTTTGGCTTCTGTAGCGCTGAAGACTCTGTCATACGGTATCGTCAAGGACGTGCCGATTGCGCTGGCGAAGACGGAGTTATTGCGTGGCGCAAACATCACGCCGAAACCTCCGGGGATAACGTTTTTTTCCTGCCCATCCGGGTTGTAAGCAAATCCGAATCTTGGTCCCAGGTTCAGATGGTCCGGATTGACGGGATCGTTCTCCGGCCGGAGCGGGCCATAAATGAACCTGTTCGAATCCAGAATTCCCGCGAACGTATTGATGACTGCGGGACCATTCTTCGGATCCTCCGGATGGATCACGACGTTTCCGTACCAGTCGTAGCGAAGTCCGAAATTCAATGTCAGCTTTGGAGTGGCTCGCCAATCGTCCTGGAGAAAGAGTCCCCACTCGGGCAGGTACAGACTGAACGGGTTTTGTCCGAAGCCGACGTGGAACCTGCTGGGAACATTCGCGACCAAATCGGCATCGCTGGCGTACGTGGTCTCGGGATTGATGTAGGTGTAGCGCCCGGTCCCACGTGTCGCAAAAATGCCGCCGAACTTGAGCGCGTGTGTCCCGATGATCTTTGAGATCTTGTGTTCGGCGGTGTAAGTTGCCCCTCCCATGAATTGGACTTCACCGTCGGGGGCGAAGAAATTGAGGCCTTCAATCGTTGGGATGCGGCGGCCGGCCAGTATGGCCTCGGTGGAGTTCCCGGGATCTCTCTGCATGACGAGATCGTCGATACGCAGCCAACTCGCGTAGTTGTAACCGAAGCGGCTTTCAGACGTCCAGCTGGGATGTCCCATGACATAGCTGGCATTGATGCGATCCTGTTTTCCATTCCGATGGGTGGGATCCAGGAGTTGGAAAGTGTATTCGCTGGGCCGGCTTCGTGAGTAACTGACCGACAGATTGTTATTTCCAAACAGCAGCGTATCCCCCCTGACGTCCACGTGATTCTCCCCGTAGCGGTGCGGCTTCGGTCCGACGAAAAGGGCGACACTGGCGCTTGGATTGTAGGGCTGGTTCGGAAGCGGGAAGACATAATCGAGATACGTCTGGTATGCCGGCACCGCCGCGATCATCGCGCTTCGCAGCCGCGGAGTGGGAACCATGCCCTGCAATATGTCCTGACCACCCTGGCGGTAGCCTTCGTAAGCTCCAAAGATGAACGTTTTGTTCTTGAAAATCGGGCCGCCGATCGAACCCCCGAATTGATTGAAAGTGAAGGGAGGCTTTGTAGCCGCTGTCTGATTGCGAGCGTTCAGCGCGGCACCCGTATAGTTCTCAAACATGCTTCCGTGCCACTCATTTGTCCCGGCTTTCGTGATCACGTTGACATTACCCGAGAGCGTCCCCGCGTATTCCGCGGAAATGATTCCCTTGGTGGTCTGTATTTCTCCGATCGCATCCAGACCAACGAGCCCAATCTTATTGAAGTTTCCAAACATGGAAGTACCAGAGCCTTCCGAAAAGGCCGTGGCTTCGGTGCCGTCCACCGTAATCCGTGTGCCGGCTCCTCCCATTCCGTTCATTCGAATGTTAGTCCCGGAATAGGACATACCGGTGTTACTGGCGAGCAGCCCGGTGAAATCGCGGTTGGCGAGCGGCAGTTCCGTGATCTGCAGCTTCGAATAGCTGAGACGCTGATCCGACGCGACAGTATTGACGAGCGGAGCTTCGCTGGTGACCGTCACCTGTTCTGCTACTCCGCCGACTTCCAGACTGAATGACCGGCGAACACTCTGCGCGGCCCCGAGCTCAAAACCCGAATTAACGTAAGTTTTGAAACCGGGCAGCTCGATCTTTAACGTGTATGGTCCTGGCGGAAGAAATGTAAACGCGAACTCGCCTTTTTCATCGCTGACTTTCGTGGTCACCACCGCGGTGCCTTCGTGCGTCATGCTGATGCTGGCTCCAGGAAGCACAGCTTGCGACGAATCCGTCACGGTTCCATAGAATGTGGCAGTCGTTACCTGCGCCACGGCCGGCGCCACGGCAACACTCAGCAAGAGGAGGGCAATCGTGGTGCGTATGACTACGTTCATCTGGACCTCCACCGGTTCCGATGCGATTGATATATCTGTCTGGGGTTAAACGGGTGCGACTATAGCATGAACGCGGGCTAGAGCCCGCGACTACATTAAGGCCGAACGGTGGTCCCAGATGTAGTCGCGGGCTTTAGCCCGCGTTCATGCAAAGTTGACGACTACATTAATTCTTCGGGGCTTGAATCGACAACGGTCCGTTTAGAGTGGAGAGCCGGACGATGGGCTCCCCATTTCCGATTCGAATGATGCCTGGTGTACCTGACGAGCGAGTGGCTCGGGCGCATGCCGGCGCCTTACAACTAACCGGCGAATGATCGGAAGTCTGTATCCAGACTCCTGAGCCGTAGCCATCGGGAATCGACACGTTTAATGGACCGTTTTGCGTCGATGCTTCGAGGCCCGGTCCATCCCAACGACTTCCCGACAATCTAACGTTAATTGGGCCATTCGTCGCGGTCAGCCGGTGATCCCCACTCGCCCCTTTCGGTCCATTGGCCGTTCGTACCTGGACGACTCCACCCACGTTATCCAAACTGATGGGACCGTTCGAAGCGTTCAGCTGGATGTTTCCAGCAAGATCGCGCAGCCCGAGCGGGCCGTTCACGGTCTGAAGGTCCACTGAAGTGAGGCGCGGCACCATGATGATGAGGTTCGCCGTCCACTCGCTGTTGTTCGGCCCCTGGACCGAAAGTTGGCCATTTGCATTGCTGGTAGTGATTGCTCGAAGCGTAACCGTCGGGTTTGGATCGTCGTCGGGCACGGCCTTGCACGTTTTCACCGAGTATTCGTTGCGATCCCAACCGTTAAGGTAAATGCCGCTGTTGTCTACCTGCGCCCGCAGCGTCGAAACCTGGGATGGAGATAGTGTCATCTCGGTCTGTTCGGTGATCGCGGGCCGACGGGCGTAGGTAACCCGGATATCGCCACAGTCCCTTACGAGCCCATCGACGCTGATACTGCTCGAGCGCCCCGACCGCCGGGTCTGCGCATCC
>QHXD01000133.1:0-638 GCA_003223895.1 Acidobacteriota bacterium | reverse complement strand
AAAAGAATTAGCCGCGAATTACGCGGATTACGCGAATGGGGCGCATCAAGAACTTTTTTGCGCCCCATTCGCGTAATCCGCGTAATTCGCGGCTAATTCTTTCTCGCGGGCGGTGGGAACCTGTATGTCTGCTGTCCCGGCGAAGGGTGGTTCACTTTGGACCGTCGTCCGTCGGTGATCAGCCTCCGGTATGCCTCATCCCAATCCGGAAGCGCAGGAGTCTCCTGGTTCCAGTGGACGAGGGATGCTTCGTCGCACCATTCAAGCAGTTTAACCATCGCACGGCGATGCGGCATTGCCATCATGAATGCCCGCATCGCGGTTTCGTCTCGCCACGCCGTACGCGTCCAGAAGGTCCTCTTTGCATCACGCAACAGGCCCGTCCCCAGATTTCCAGGATCGCGCCTGGCCTGGCGGACTGACCGCAGCGCAAGGAAAATAAATCCCGGCAAGTAGCGAAACGAGCGGACTCGCAGCCGTGTCACGGAAATCAACGCCATATTCAGTTCCTGCCGGCCCAAGTCATTTCATCCTCAGCTTGATTATGCTCCTTTCTCCTTTCTCCAATCGTCTCGAACCTGAAGTCTTCGGCCGTTCAGATGTTGGCCGTCAAGAACCTGTATTGGGTCGACCGCAGG
>QHXD01000132.1 GCA_003223895.1 Acidobacteriota bacterium | reverse complement strand
GAAGAAATTCGGGGACAGACGTATGGCGGAACGCGGGCTAAAGCCCGCGACTACATTTGGAGGCAAGCAAACCCCAATGTAGTCGCGGGCTTTAGCCCGCGTTCCGCCATACGTCTGTCCCCGAATTTCTTCACAGATTTCAGATCCGGCCCACACTCATGGCATAATCGCTTTACCAAAAAGAGGATAACTCCATGAAAAAGGTTACTCCGTTTATCGGTGTCTCCGCGGTGGCGCTGGCAGCCATCCTGTTTGTGACAGCACCGTTTTGTTTTGCTCAGGAACCGGGAGGCGGCGGCGGTGGTCAGGCGCCCCAGCAACCGCCGGGCGGGCAGCCGGGTGGTCAACCGGGAGGCGGTGGGCGGCAGCCGGGGGCGCAGCCCAATTTCCCCGGACAGAACCAGGATCAAACGCAGTTCCCGGACGTTCAGCAGACTCCGATCTATCTCTCCGGCAAAGTGAGGCTTTCCGATGGGAGTGTCCCGCCGGACCGCGTCGTCATCGAGCGCGTCTGTAACGGCGTCGTGCGGCCCGAGGCCTACTCGGACTCGAAGGGCAATTTCAGCTTCCAGCTCGGCGGGCGAAATTCCGAGGTGTTTTTTGACGCCAGTGTTGGAAACGATTCGATCTCTCGCGACTCCGTAGGGGGCTTCGGTTCACAACGTGGTATCAGTGAACGCGATCTCGCGGGATGCGAGATCCGCGCAAGTCTCCCGGGGTTCCAGTCCGAGTCGATCATGCTTGGCTTCCGCCGCGCGCTCGACAACCCGGACATCGGAGTTATTTCTCTCCACCGGCTGGCGAAGGTTGAGGGTTACACCTTCAGCATCACCACGGGGCTCGCACCGAAGGACGCCCGCAAGGCGTACGAAAACGGCGTCAACAATATGAAGAAGCAGAAGTGGCCGGAAGCCGAACGGGAGCTGGTCAAGGCTGTCCAGGGCTATCCGAAATACGCGATCGCCTGGTTTGACCTCGGGCGTGTGTACCAACAGCAGAAGAAGTTTGATGATGCCGATCACGCCTACACCGAAGCCCTCAAAGCCGACTCGAAATTCATCAGCCCCTACGCTCAGCTTGCTACCGTCGCGGTGGCCCGGCAGAAATGGGAAGACGTTGTCCAGTACACTTCGCAACTGCTGAAGCTCAATCCTTACTTCTCTCCCAACATGTATTTCTTTAGCGCCGTCGCCAATTATAACCTCCAGAAAAGCGATGTGGCCGAGGACCAGGCTCGTGAGGCGGCCAAGCTCGACAAGGAGCACAGGATTCCCAAGATCAACCAATTGCTCGGAATCATCCTGGCGCAGAAACAGGATTACACGGGCGCTGCAGAGAACATGCGGATCTATCTGAAGTTCAGCCCGAATGCGCCCGATGTGGACGCTGTTAAACAGCAGCTGGCGGACCTCGAAAAGGCAGGCGCCGAAAAAACCAATCCGTAACTGCATCCGAAGATATGGACCTGGGGCTGGGTGGAAAAAATGCCGTCGTCACAGGCGGCAGCAGAGGGATTGGCCGGGCTATTGCATTGGGATTCGCCCAGGAAGGCGCCAACGTCGCGATCTGCGCGAGGGCCAAGGAAGCGCTCGAAAAGACCGCTTCGGAATTGCGGGAAACAGGCGTCAAGGTATCCGCCGTCTCGTGCGACGTGGCTGACCCGAAAGCGCTGGATGCTTTTCTCGAAGAGGCTCGAAATGCCCTGGGCCGAATCGACATTCTTGTGAACAACGTTTCCGCATTCGGACAGGCTGACGACGAGAATGGCTGGAAGGACAGCTTCGATAAAGACGTCATGGCGGCGGTGCGCGCAGTGTGGAAGGTTGTCCCATGGATGAAACACAGCGCTGGAGGCACCATCGTCCACATTTCTTCGGTCTCCGGTTTGGAAGGAGGTTGGTCTCCCGCATATTCGGCCGCGAAGGCCGCGCTTGTCAGTCATTCGAAAACGCTTGCCATAACGCTTGCGCCATTCAAGATCCGGGTCAACGTGGTCACACTCGGCTCGATCGAGTTCCCCGGGGGCGGATGGGACAAAGTCAAACGGAATAACCGCTCGAGGTACGATGCTGTGTTGAGCGGGATCCCATCGGGACGCATGGGTACAGCTGAGGAAGTAGCGAACGCTGTCGTGTTTCTGGCGTCGGATCGAGCGAGCTGGATTACCGGGGCGTGCGTCAGCGTGGACGGCGGGCAGCACAGGGGAAATCTCTAGTTTTGATAGAGACAGAAACCGACGAAAAAACCAAAGACGAACTCGCCAAGCTCTACCACGTCATTATCCTGAATGATGACGAACACAGCTTCGATTACGTCATCGAAATGTTGCAGGCCATATTCGGTTTCTCGTATCCCACCGCTTTAGCACACACAATGGAGGCCGACTCGACCGGAAGCAGCATCGTGTGGACGTGCGGCCTCGAGGAAGCCGAGCGGAAGCGAGATCAGATTCACGCCTATGGCCCGGATCCACGAATGCCCAACAGCCGCGGCTCCGTAGTGGCCCTCGTCGAACCTGTGCTATAGTCCCGCGCATGCGAAAGTACCTTCTCTTATCCATCGTGTCGGTTCTGGCTGTTGCGGCCGTGGTGGCCTATACACAGGCTCCGCAGGCCGCAAAATTGGACGTGGTCAAGATCAAGGACGATCTCTTCGTGATCCACAACGATTTCGTGCCCGGCAATGTAACGGCACTGATTACCAATGAAGGTGTCGTTCTGGTCGACGACAAGTTCGAGGTCGACAGCGCTAACGTCGTGGCGGAAGTGAAGAAGCTTAGCAACCAGCCCATCAAATACGTGATCAATACGCATCACCACGCTGACCATAGCGGAGGAAATGCGAAACTGCAGCAGATGGGCGTCATGGTTGTAACGTCGGAGCAGGCTCGCGAGAACATGGTGGAAGGGAAACAACCGGGATTATCCAACATCACATTCGAGAAGCATGCGCATATCTACCTTGGCGGCAAGAATGTGGAGATGTATTACTTCGGCCGCGCCCATACCAACGGCGACATTGTCGTTTATTTCCCCGCGCAGCGGACGCTCGCAGCCGGAGACATGTTCACTTTCGGCGACGCTACACCGCAACTGATCGACTATTCCGGCGGCGGCAGCGCCAAAGAATGGACGAAGACACTCGACGGCGCGCTGCAACTGGATTTCGATACCGTGGTTCCAGGCCATGGGGTAGTCACTACAAAGCGAGAGATGGCGAAATTCCGCGACAGCACGCTGACTCTGCGCAATCGGATTCATGACATGATCGTCCAGAAGAAGACGCGGGACGAAATCGTCAAGATGTTGCAGACGGAGTTTCACTGGGCTCAACTACACTTCGACAGAAGCCTCAACGGTGCATTGGCTGAATTGCAGTAACGACAGAGGTGAACGCAGGCTAAAGCCCGCGACTACATTCAGGCCGAAAGCGTTGTCCCCAATGTGGTCGCGCGCTTTAGCCCGCGTTCGTGCCGCTCGATGAAAAAGACGGTGTGGCTCATATCACTGGCTGCAATACTCGTCCTGGCAGGATCGGCCCTGATCTACGCTCAGAGATTCCGCGGAGGCTTCGGCGGCTACTTCGAGCAGAACAATCCCCCGGAGACGGAATTGATCATGGCGAGATGGCAATTCCGGGCGCGGGGTAAATTCGGCGGCACAGGCTGGTCTCACAATTATCCGACGTCCGAACTGCACCTCAATCAACTGCTCAGCGAAGCCACCATCATCAACATTCAGCCTGCCTCGTATCGCATCGTTCAGTTGGAAAGCCCCGAAATCTTCAAATATCCGTTTGCCTACGTGTCGGAACCTGGAGAAATGTGGCTCACGGACCAGGAAGTTATGAACCTGCGCGAGTATGTGGACCGTGGGGGCTTCGTGCTGATCGACGATTTCGATGGAGCCTACGACCTGGGCGTCTTGAAACGTGAACTCAAGCGCGCTTTTCCGGAGCGCGACCTGGTTCGAATAACGATAGAACATCCGATATTCCACGTGTTCTATGATATCGACGCGCTCGAGGTGATGTCGCCTTACCAGGTGGGAGAGCCTGCAATCTTCTACCGCCTCGACAATGGCCACGGGGACCTGGCAGTAATCGCCTGCCACAACAACGATCTTGCAAACTATTGGGACTGGATCGACCAGCGAATATATCCGCTGAAGCCTTCGATCGAGGCGTTCCGGCTCGGCATCAACTTCGTCCTCTACGCGATGTCACGGTGATGAGAGAATTCATCTCCTCCATTGAAGGTGAGTATCGGCGCTACAAAAGCCTCGGCGAGGGTGCCCTCCGGCAAGTTCGGGAGGACGAGTTATCGAAGGCTGGCCCCGGCGATGGCAACTCGATCGCGGTCATCGTCTGGCATCTGTCCGGCAATCTGAGGTCGCGCTTCACGGATTTCTTCACGACCGACGGCGAGAAACCGTGGCGTAAGCGTGACGAAGAGTTCGAACCCCGGGCCGTCACATACGCCGAACTGTTGGAGAGATGGAATGAAGGGTGGAAGACGGTTCTGGGCACGCTGGAGGAACTCACCGACAGCGATTTGTCGCGAACGGTAACTATCCGCGGCGTTGGTTTCCAGGCTCACGAAGCGCTCCATCGACTGATGGCACACACCAGCTATCACGTGGGGCAGATCGTCTATCTCGCCAAGTCGTTTCGGGGGAGTGAATGGAAGTCGCTAAGCATTCCGCCTGGACAATCGGAGGAATACAACAAGAACCCGACCAGGGAAAAGCCAAGGTAAAACGAGAAGACCAGCCGCGAATTACGCGAATTACGCCAAATGGGCGCGTCAAGAATCCTTTAATGCGCCCATTTGGCGTAATTCGCGTAATTCGCGGCTGGTCTTTGTGCTTATCAATTCGACATGTCGATGACGTCTTCGTAGTAGTGGATCCGGCCGTCGCTGAAAGCCTTCATCAGGTCCGCGATCGGACAAAGCAAAGAGACAGAACCAAAACCGAAACGCCGCGATGGACGCAGAAAGCCGGCGCCATTGAGGACCGAGCGAATGAACTGGCTGTTGGAATCGTATGGAAGGATGGCCACATTGACGAAGAACTTTCTCCAGGCACTGGCATCCTCGAACAGGTAACGCTCGACATTGGACAGGTAGAACGCCGTCACGGGCGCGTCATGGGCGTGAAGGTATCGGCCAATCTCGCGAATAGCTCTGGGACCGGCGAAATCTCCAACGACCGGTATCAGTAGATTGTTCTCCTCGAGTCTTTTCAGAATTCGAAAATTTTTGTCGCTCGCCAGGTAACTCTGATGCTGACCCTGCCCATCGGTCTCGACCATCAAATCCGCATAGGTCGGCATACTGCCGCCGAATCCACCACCGATTCCGTAATCCAGTGACGGCCCGGCGTTGAAGAAAGTCTTGTAGACGTACTTGATGCCGTTCTGATCATCGGTTGAAAGTGCGAAGTGGTGATGCTGGACGAGATTGTCCATAATGGCCCGCTCATTCTGGTCGAACAATTCCTGGTCCGGTTGTGCCTTCCCATACGCGAGAAACAGATCTTCGGCACTCGACCGGTTGTTCACTCCTGCCGGCCGCTTTCGTGAAAAGAGCAGGGAGACGAAGTCTGTGCGGGCGTCGGAAAGCTCGAAGATCGCTTTGTACATCAGGTGTTCAAGCATGTTCTGCCGCCGGATATCGATGACGAACGCGATCCTGGGCCGAAGGGCTGCAATGTAGGTGAAGTTCTGCTCCGGGCCCACGCCGAGATAGACACCGCCGGGCCTGGTTTTTTCTTTCAGTGTGGGAATCACCTGCTGGAAGCTGCTTTCATTCGACAGGAAGTTTTCGAAGCGGAAGTAACCGTTCGGCTCTGAATAATCCTCGATCATCCGCCAGAAGTTCGGGTCGCTGATCTTTGGAGGCAGGTCTTCTGCTGCGGCGAGCGGCCGAAGCGGTAAGACCAGCAGCAGGGTGAGTGTCAGCGCAACCCGGCTAAACATCCATGATCTCGACGGCTTGTTCAATGCTTTTGATCGGGTCCTTGCCGGGACCTGGCCGGAATTCATGACTGATATAGCCGGTAAATCCGAGGTCAGCGATGGTTTTTGCGACGACACGGTAGTTGATCTCCTGAGTTTCGTCGAGTTCGTTTCGGCCCGGGACTCCGCCCGTATGGAAGTGGGCGATCCACTGGAAATTCTCTTTGATGTTCTGGACGAGATTCCCATCCATGATCTGCACGTGGTAGATATCGAACAGAATCTTCACACGAGGCGAGTTCACCCGTTTGCAAACCTCGACACCCCAGGCCAGGTGATCGCATATCTGATCCGGCCGGCCGAGCGTATTGTTGGAGTCGTATTTGCTGTTCATGACTTCCATGCAGATGGTGACGCCTTTATCTTCCGCGTACCCTTTGATTCGATTGAAATAAGCAACGCAATTGTCGGCACCCTCGGCGTACGACATCCCCCGGCGCTGGCCGCCGACGGTGATCATGTTCCGAACACCGTTGGCCGCGCACTGGTCGATCGACGCGCGCATCGATTTTTCGATCTGATCGTGAAGCTCGCGCCGGATCAGGCCGTCCTGTATCGTCACTCCCCCGGTCGGTCCCATGGTTGGAACCAGGCCGTACTTCCTGAGGATGGGCCAGTCCGGCGGATTGATGAGATCGAAGCCGTAGCATCCAAGCCGGGCGGCGACTTTGCACTGGTCGTCGAACGACAACGGGGAGTTGGCGCCAAAGTTCGTTCGCATCAAACCTTGCTTGATGCGGCCCTTCCGCTGGATTTTTGGCTGGTCTTGCACGGCCGCGGCAACGCCCGCGGCGGCAAATGTGCTTAAGAATTCTCTTCGCTGCATGGCGCCGAATTATAACGGCCCGACGCGAATTTCGCTAATTTGCGGCAAATGTGACGGTAGAATCACAGGGTCACTGACTTATGTCCATTAAGCGCTGGATCCTCTTATCGAAGGGATTGAAGATCGCGGGTTTCGTTGCATTCCTGGGCTGCTTCATCGTGTCACTGGCCCTCGCCCAATACGCGAACTTTACCCGGCCGCATAGCCCCGACACCGGGAAACTCTGGACCGAAAGAATCCCCTGGAGTTATGGAGCATACGGAACACCCGAGGAGAGTTCACGATTGCGGTGGCTGTTCACTTGTGGCTTCTACTGCTTCGGATTAATCGCGGTCGGGGAAGCCATCAACCTTTACAAGCTCGACAATCACGCTCCTGATCGGCGACGCCGGTAACTACGAAATCTCATGGAGAACACTATGCGTTTGATAGCGAAATGGACGTCTGCGCTTGTTCTTTTTCTAACGCTCCTCGCCACGGCATCGGCAGCGGAGGTACTGCGGGCGAAACCGGAAGACGTTGGTCTCTCGACGCAGCGCCTGCAAAGAATTCACGAGTTGGTTCAGCGTCACCTGGACGCCAAGAGCTTCTCGGGCGCTGTCACGCTGGTGGCGCGCAATGGCCGGATAGCGCACCTGGAAGCGCAGGGCCTGATGGACATCGAAACCAATAAGCCGATGGCGACGAACGCCATGTTCCGCATCATGTCGATGACGAAACCTGTCGTGGGCGTCGCTGTCATGATGCTGTTGGAAGAAGGCAAAATCCGCCTCAACGATCCGGTTTCGAAATTCATCCCACAGTTCAAGGACTTGAAGGTAGCCGTTCCGCAGCCGGGCCCGGCTCCTGGCGGGCAGAGAGGGGCGGCTCCGGCAGAAGCCCGGTTCTACACAGTTCCGCCCGACCGCGAAATTACGATCAAAGATCTCCTGACTCATACGTCAGGTCTCGTCAGCGGCACTATAAGCAACCAGGAAAACCGTAAGGTCGCGCTCAAAGGGAAAGAATCCAATGCCGACTACATTCCGCGCCTGGGCGCCGTACCGTTGGAATTCCAGCCTGGAACACGCTGGGCCTACAGCGCGCAGGCTGGATTCGACACGCTAGTGCTCGTGGTGGAAGTTGTCACGGGACAGAAGTTCGATGTGTTCGCGCGCCAGCGTATTTTCGAACCTCTGGGAATGAAGGACACCTTCTTCTACCCCGCCGAATCGTACAACCCGCGGATCGCGACGCTTTACTCCAAGACCGAGAAGGGCCTGGTGAAGCAGAATAATCCGAACTTCATGAATGGCGTCTTTCTGTCGGGTGGCGGAGGATTGTTCACCACCGCCGAAGACTATCTGCAATTCGGCCTGATGCTGGTCAATGGCGGACAGTTGAACGGAAAGCGGCTGCTCAGCCCGAGAACCGTTGAACTGATGTCGTCCGTCCACATCCTGGACACCCTTCCCGGCAGGGCCCGCGGGGAGAGCTTTGGGCTCAGCATGCGCGTCATCAGCGACCCGGCTCAAAGGGGAGTTTTCCTGTCCAAAGGAAGCTTTGGCTGGAGCGGCGCCTACGGCACTCACTTCTGGGTTGACCCGAAGGAAAA
>QHXD01000842.1:627-2854 GCA_003223895.1 Acidobacteriota bacterium | reverse complement strand
TAGCCGTGCCTGTACTTGCGGGCTGAGCTTCATCTGCACCTGGCGGGCAACTGTGGCGGCGATCTCGCTTTGCAAGCTTAAGATGTCGCGCAGATCGCCATCATAGCTGGCAGCCCAAAGGTTTTTATCCGCCCGGGCGTTAATAAGGTTTGCGGTGATGCGTGCGCGGTTGCCGGATCTGACTACGGAGCCCTCAATCACTGCGTCCACGTCCAGCTCCCGCGCAATCTGCGCAAGTGGTTTGTCTTTGTACTTCGCTGCAGAGGTGCGCGAAGTCACCCGCAGCGAGTTCCCCACGGTGCGCGCCAGTTCGGTAGTCAAGGCGTCCGTCAGCCCGGCGGCAAAGTAGTCCTGAGCGGGGTCGCCGGATAAGTTTTGCAGGGGAAGCACGGCGATCGACTTGACAGACGAGACCTCGATTCGCAACCGGCCCCGGTATATCAACGCGGACACAACCAGCAGCGCGAAAGTGACGGCCAGCCCGATTCCGATCCAGCGACGGCGTCCACCCGGTATTAGCAAAGTTGGTCTTGAGACCGAAGTTTCCGGTGAAGACGTCACCTCTGACTGCGGGCGCTCGGCAACGCTTGCCTCTTGTTGCACGGTCCCGATGAAACGGTAGCCCCGGCGCGGCAGGGTTTCGATATATTTGGAGCGTCCGGCAGAGTCGCCAAGCGTATCGCGGAGCTTCTTCACGGCTGTGTTCAGGCCATCGTCAAAATCAACAAAGGTGTCGGCCGGCCACAGCTTCTGCTTCAGTTCTTCCCGCGTGACTACCTCTCCTGCTCGCTCCAGCAGGAAGCGCAAGAGTTGAAACGGCTGAACCTGAAGCCGGGTTCGGATTCCATGCTTCCGCAACTCACCGGATCGGAAGTCCACTTCAAAGACGTCGAAGCGAAGGACGGGCCCGGATTGGGCACTTGCAGCCATAGCTCCCCCGAAAGTGGCCGGAAGTATAAACCCGCAATGGCTTGCTTTCAAATCATCTTTCCGATTTGACGGCCACACAACTCTTTGCGCTTCAGGTAATTGCCTGTCCGGAAACAATCCGGAAAGAGTCCAGCCGCAGTTCATTGATCCCAACGAGCGGTTACGCCAGAGTCCGCACGCTCACTAAGGAGGAGCGACTTATGAAAAACAATCTTCGCAAATCAATGCTGATTGCCGTCGCCATGCTGATGATGGTCGCAGCGGCGAGCGCGCAGGAATTCGGGCCGTGGTCGGCGCCGGTCAACGTGGGCCCGACTGTCAACTCTCAGTGCAATGACCAGCACCCCGCCCTATCGAAAGATGGGCTGAGCCTCATCTTCGCCTCCAACCGTCCCGCAAACCCCGGAGACCCCTGCGTTCCCGCCCTTCACTTGTGGGTTTCTCAACGCGACAGCCTCGACAGCCCCTGGGAGACGCCGCAGCCGCTGACAATGCTCAACTCAGCCTACGATTCGCGTTATGAGGACAGTGCCCCCAACTTCACCCCCGACGGACATTGGCTGTTCTTCCACAGTCAACGCCCGAGCGATTGCGTTGCCAGTGGTGGCATTTTCGAACTGTGGGCCGCCCATCGTCGGCACAAGCGTGACGATTTCGGCTGGGAACCGCCTATAAATCTGGGTTGCGTGCTGAATGGGCCCACCGATGATGCCGGCCCAACTTTCTTCGAAGACGACGGCACCCTGTATCTCTATTTCGTTCGCGACTTGATCCCCCCGACCCAGGACCCAAATGGCAATGGTTATGACATCTATCTCAGCACCTGCGCCGCTGACCTCGACAGCTGCAATCGGCAAAAGTTGTGGGGACAGGGAGTTTACGTCCGGGAGTTCAACAGTCCCCTACGCGATACGCGTACGGCGATCCGACGCCGCGACGGAGTTGAAATGATCATAACGAGCAACCGCTCGGGCACCGCTGGCGGCCTTGATTTGTGGGTTTCGACTCGGGCTTCCGTGCAACATCCCTGGTCAATCCCGGTGAACATTAATCAGGACAATGTGGCGAAGGGCAGCCATGAGGTTGTGAACACGAATGCGAATGATGGGGCGCCTGCGCTCTCCTGGAATGGTCGGACGCTGGTGTTCTACTCGAACCGTCCCGGAGGATACGGCGCCAACGATCTCTACATGAGCACGCGACAAAAGGTGAGAGCGCGCGGAAAAGGTGAGAACCCGCGGAAAAAGGTGACTAGTCAGCGATAACAATCGAGATGGATATCTGAGAACTGGAGCAC
>QHXD01000842.1:0-610 GCA_003223895.1 Acidobacteriota bacterium | reverse complement strand
CGCGGCGCTCGCCGTGAGGGTGGAGCCGGCAATCTTTTGCGTCAATGAATGCGCCTCCCAGTTCGTCAACGCACCGGAAGATACTTGTCGTTCTTCGTGGCGGGCATGCACCGGTTTAACAGATTGATCGCAGCGGAGTCGGCCGCGCACGGCAGGGCGATGTTGCAGACCGCGTCGAACGCCAGGTAGTCGATGAATTCGCTGGCGCAGCCGCAGTCGTGATAGCAGTCGCGGTGATGTTTCCAAATGAACGGACAGGCGATGTTGATGTCCATCGGCGGGTCGTTGGGCTTGCGGCCGCGGCTTGCGTTCGCCAACAGAGTCCACATCTTGTCCTGCAGGCAGTGCCGCACGCAGTTATTGTGCGGCTCGTCCGGGGTCACCAGGCAGGAACAATGCGCATTGTATCTCCTTCTCGTCTCATATCACGCTGCAGTGGCGAACTGCGTTTTGATTTTCTATTCCACCGTGATAACGACTTTTCCTTTGGCGTGTCCTTCTGCAACATACCGGAGCGCTTCAGGCACCTCACTTAACGGATACCGTCTATCGAGAACCGGGTGGACTTTGCCGGCCTCACAAAGCTCTGTAATGGCGATCAAATCTTTTC
>QHXD01000844.1 GCA_003223895.1 Acidobacteriota bacterium | reverse complement strand
GCGTGACCTGCCACAACCAGAAGCTCAAGACAGCCGGCTTGATGTTAGACGAAGCCGACATTGCCCGTCCTGCCGCAGCCGGCGAGGTCTGGGAAAAGGTGGTTCGTAAGCTTCACACGAGCACCATGCCGCCTCCCAACATGCCGCAGCCTTCGATCGAAGAACGCAGGGCCGTGCTTTCGTGGTTGGAAACGTCGCTCGACCAGGCCGCCGCGGCGAAACCGAATCCGGGCCGCACGGACACGTTGCGGCGTCTCAATCGTACCGAGTATCAAAACGCTATCCGAGACTTGCTTCTCCTCGACATCGATGCCACCTCGCTTTTACCCCCCGATGAAAGCGGTTATGGCTTCGACAATGTCACGGTAGGCGATCTGCCGCCGGCTCTGCTGGACCGATACATCTCGGCCGCGCAGAAGATCAGCCGGCTGGCGATCGGCAGCCTGCCGTCGCTGGAGAGCGACATCATTCGCGTCCCGCCCGACGTCACGCAGGAGGAGCATGTAGAGGGACTCCCGATCGGCACGCGGGGTGGGGTTTCGGTTCGTTACACGTTCGCGCAGGATGGAGAGTACGACATCCAGGTTTACCTCGCGCGCGGTTATTCCGGGAACATCGACGGCTTGAGGGATGCGCAACCGCACGAGATGAAGGTGCTGCTCGACCGGACGCCGATTGGGACGATTACGGTCCAGAAGCCCGCCGACGGAGACGATTCACTTCTCGACAAGAACTTCAAGATTCGTGTGCCCGTGAAGGCCGGTCCGCATGACGTGGGCGTCACCTTTGTCAGGAATTCCTCGTCTCTTCTCGAGACGGCGCGCCAGCCCCTCCAGGCGCACTTCAACGAGAGGCGTCATCCCCGTCTTACTCCGGGGATTTCCCAGTTTTCCATTACCGGACCATATGCGGCGCGGATTACCGACGATACGCCAAGCCGCCGCCGGATATTCGTGTGCCGGCCGGCCGCGCCCCGCGAGGAAGAGGCGTGCGCGAAGAAGATTCTCTCCACCCTCATGCGGCGAGCCTACCATCGGTCCATTTCCGAGGCGGATGTAGAACGGCCGATGGCCTTCTACCGGGAAGGCGCGAAGCGCGAGCCCGATAGGGCGAAGCCTCAAGGAAGGTCGGACGGCGATTTCGATGCAGGAATCGCACGGGCCCTGAGCCTGGTGCTTTTCAACCCCGGATTCCTGTTCCGCGTGGAGGCAGATCCGGCTGGCGTGGCGGCCGGCACCGCCTACCGCATCAGCGACCTCGAACTGGCATCGCGCCTGTCATTCTTTCTCTGGAGCAGCATCCCCGATGACGAACTGCTCGATGCCGCCATTAGGGGCGAACTCCGCCGGCCGGACGTGCTCGAGAAGCAGGCCCGCCGGATGCTCGCCGATCCTCGCTCGTACAATCTCGCCAGCAACTTCGCCGGGCAATGGCTCCGGCTGCGCAACCTGGCGTCGGTCGATCCGAACGTGCGCCTGTACCCCGATTTCGACGATAACCTTCGTCAGGCGTTACGCCTGGAGACCGAGCTCTTCGTGGACAGCGTTCGGCGTGAAGATCGCAGCGTGCTCGACCTGCTCAAGGCGGACTACACCTTTCTCAACGAGCGCCTGGCGAAGCATTACGGGATTCCCGACGTCTATGGCAGCCGCTTCCGGCGCGTGACGCTCGCGCCTGACAGCAGGCGTGGTGGATTGCTGCGGCAGGGCAGCATACTGGCGGTCTCGTCCTACGCGACGCGGACTTCGCCTGTGCTTCGTGGAGTCTGGGTCCTGGGCAACATTTTCGGCGCCCCGCCGCCTCCTCCACTCCCGAATGTGCCGGCGCTTGACAGTTCGGTGCCCGGCAACCTCCCGATCCGGGAGAGGCTGAGCCTCCATCGCAACAGCCCGGTGTGCGCGAGCTGTCACCGGACGATAGACCCCGTGGGATTCGCGTTGGAGAACTTCGACGCGGTCGGCCGCTGGCGGGATCAGGAGGGAGACAGCGGAGCCATTGACGTGTCAGGAGGTCTGCCCGGCGTCGGCGACCTCAAGGGAGTGTCTGGCCTGGAAGAGGCGTTGCTCCGTCGTCCTGAGCTGTTCGCCGGAACGCTGACGGAGAAGCTGTTGACGTTTGCACTGGGACGAGGGGTCGAGTACTACGATGCGCCCGCGATTCGGAAGATTCTTCGCGAGTCCGGGCCGAACGGATATCGCTTCTCGTCGCTCATATTGGGAATCGTGAAAAGCGTACCCTTTCAAATGAGGAGGTCGTCATGACATTTATCAGCAAGAAGTCGCTACCGAGGCGCACGTTTCTGAAGGGCCTGCAGGCCACTCTGGCACTGCCCCTGCTCGACGCGATGATTCCCGCGGCAACCGCCATGGCCAGGACTCCGGCCAGACCGGTGCGCCGGCTCGGCTTCGTGTACGTTCCGATGGGATGCGACCATGCTCGCTGGACGCCGCAGGGTGAGGGCGCGCTGGGTGATCTGTCGCCCATCCTTGCCTCGCTGGAGCCGGTCAAAAAGCAGCTGACGGTTCTGACCAACCTCAGGCTGGAACAATCCTACCCGGGCACGCACGACACGGCGAACGCAGGGTTCCTGAGCGCGGCCTTCGCCAAACACACGGAGAGTTCGGACTACCATCTGGCCACCACCGTGGACCAGGTTGCGGCGAAGCAGCTCGGCCGCGACACGCAACTGCCGTCGCTCGAGCTGTCGATGGATCTGAACGTGCTCGCCGGCGTGTGCAACAACGGCTATGCCTGCGTCTATCAGAATTGTCTCTCCTGGTCTTCACCGACGACGCCTCTTCCCGCCGAGGCGCATCCACGCATCGTGTTCGAGCGCCTCTTCGGCGAAGGCGGACCCGCCTCCGCCCGGCGCGCGGCGCTGCGCAGCCGGGGCAGCCTGCTCGATTCGTTCAACGGCGAGATCGCGCGGCTCAAGCAGAGAGTGGGGCCGGCGGACCGCGCTCGCGTCGATCAGTACCTCGACAGCATTCGCCAGGTCGAGCGCCAGATCGAGCGCGCCGAAGCAGGGGCGAAGGAAAATACGACGCCCGATCTGGACCGGCCGGTGGGTGTCCCGGCGGCGTTTGCCGACCACGCGAAGCTCTTGTTCGACCTGCAGGTCCTGGCGTTTCAGGCCGACATCACAAGGGTCGTCAGCTTCCAGCTGTCGCGCGAGCTCAGTAACCGTACGTATCCGGAAATCGGCGTCCCGGATCCGCACCATCCGACGAGTCATCACGGCAACGATCCGGAAAAGCTCGCAAAAATTGCCAAGATCAATGCATTTCACGTGTCGCTGTTCGCGTATTTTCTCGAGAAACTGAAATCCACTCCAGACGGAGACGGTTCTCTACTCGATAATACCGTCTACATGTACGGAAGCGGGTTGGGCAACTCCAGTATCCACGACCATGAGAACCTGCCAATTCTGGTCGCGGGTGGCGCCGGGTGCGGCATCAAGGGCGGCCAGCACATCCGGTACAAGAATGGCACGCCGTTGGCCAATCTCCACCTCACGTTGCTCGACCGGGCGGGGGTGCATGTGGATTCATTCGGCGACAGCAACGGTAAGATCGAAGACCTCTTCGATCCGGCGTCCATATAGGTCGATAGTTTTCGAAGCAGCCCTGCTATGGCTGCGGGAGATGGCTCATGGATTGGAGACGAATCGCTGGACTCTCTCTGCTGATGTTCGGGGTGGCCGCCGCATCCGTAGCGGCTGAGAAACCGACGCTCGCGGACGCGGCCGAACAGCGCAACAGGACGCTCATCCGCACTCTTCTCGATGCGCGCGCGGACGTCAACGCGGCGCAAGCCGATGGGATGACTGCCCTGCACTGGGCTGTCTACAACGACGACGTGGATACGGCACGACTGCTGGTAAGATCGGGCGCCAACGTCAACGCCGCGAATCGCTACGGCGTGCCTCCGCTTTCCCTCGCCTGTACAAACGGAAACGCGGACCTCGTGAAGCTTCTGCTCGGTGCCGGAGCCGACG
>QHXD01000847.1:2854-4499 GCA_003223895.1 Acidobacteriota bacterium | reverse complement strand
GGCGCAACTCGGGGACCACAGCGACGGCGACCAGAAACCATGCAGAACATTGAATTGAACGGCGATGAAACTGGCGAGCCACGAATTCTTATGAAATCGAATTCACATTTGTTGTGAACACGTGTTCTCAACAATTGGGTGTTTGCGTTCACAACAAAAGGCGGGCAGGCGGGCAGGCAGGCGCCTCGCCGCGTCACTATTTCGCGGTGAGACGACGCACGACTTCAGGGCAAACGTTTTCTATGATGGCTTCTCCGGCTCGTCTTCACCGGAGAGGAGGAGTTCGCGAAAGAGCTCAGAACATTTCTCACAGGTGCGGAGGTGACCTTGCTCTAAGTCGTCCAACTCCTGTGTGCCTTTTACGTATGCGCCCAGTTTTTGAGTAATAATGTGATCTTCCATAAACCAGGTTCAGCTCAGATCCACACTCGATGGGGGCACCCGCGTGATCGCCCGTCGGAAGTGCACGGGCGTGTCAGTTCATAAAGGTTTTCGATGAAGGCAGTGCTTCCTGTGAAACGCCGCCGATGAAGCCGGCGCAGTCCTCTGACGGGGAACCGGGCTCCACGGCCTTTTTGCGCTACTACCCCACACATCGATCAGTGCACCGAATCTTCCTTTCCGTCGCGGGTCGTCGCCCGGCCGTTGCTGACGATTGAAAGCTATGCCTTTTCTGATTTCCCGCCCGCTGCCAAAGTGTTCGAGTGTGAAAAGCAATTCACAACATTCGGGAATCGATTTGCACAATGCATTTCGATTCACACTCGAAGCACACGGCGCTTCATGGAGAAATCGGTTCGCGACGAGCGAATTGGCGTCTGTGTCGTGTACTGGCAGACAGCGTGCAGAGCTAGCCTCTGCAATCTGCTAAAAACATGGAACACGAAAAGATGAAGAATCGACTGCGGCTGGTACCGGTTGTCTGGACTCTCCTGGCGTTCAGCGCCCACGCGCATTACGGCCACTCGCGGCAGCAGGTCGTGAATCCTGAAGGCGCCGCCATTCAGGGTGCGGTCGCTCAGGGGTCCGCCTTGCAGCAACGTTATCCCCGTTATCGACTACGCGCGGGAGACGTTCTCGATATGAACTTTCCCTATACGCCGGAGTTCAATCAGACCGTTACAGTCCAGCCTGACGGCTACATCAACCTGCGCGGTAGGCGCTCGAAACGGTGCGCAGCGCCTACGGCAGGATCCTGCGCGATCCGGTCCTTACAGTGGAGCTCAGGGAGTTCGAAAAACCTTATTTCATCGTCGGTGGCGAAGTAGCCCACCCCGGCAAATACGATCTACGCGGCGACACGACTGTCCTCCAGGCTGTCGCGATAGCAGGCCACTTCAGCGAAAAGGCCAAAAGTTCGCAAGTCCTCCTGTTCCGCCGTGTATCCGATGACTGGGTGGAAGTCCGGAAAGTCGATCTCAAGCAAATGGTGCGAAACCGGGACCTGACCGAGGATCCTCATCTTCGCCCGGGTGACATGGTTCTCGTGCCAAAGACGGCATTTTCCAAGATCGCCCGTTTCATCCCAGTTCCGAGTCTGGGAGTGTTCTTCAACCCGTTGAGCTTTTGAGGATGAGATGAGGATGCAGGAACTCCGCTTGGAACCACTCAACTCAGGACGGCCCCGGTCTTCTCTGACTATCCG
>QHXD01000847.1:2249-2791 GCA_003223895.1 Acidobacteriota bacterium | reverse complement strand
AAGCGGAAATGAAAATTCTGGTCAAGCGCGAGCGTGTCGACCCGGTGGTAAGTCCGGAGGCCAACACACAATTCGCCACCACGGCTGATTTGAACGAGCAGGATCTGAATTCTGAAGTGGAATTACTCAAGAGCCGGGATCTGCTCGAGAAGGTAGTCGTCGCGAGCGGTCTGGATGCTCGTCCGGCGCGATCTTTTCTCGGCACTCTGATGACAGTGCTGGAAGGAGGTACACAAGGGCGCGTCTCAGGGCGCGATCTGCAAATGTTTCAAGCCGTGCGAAACCTTGAAAGGAACCTGAGTGTGGAACCTCTCAAGAAGACGAAACTCATCGTCGTCAGCTATAAATCACCGGACCCGCAGCTTTCGGCGAAGGTGCTGCAGATTCTCGTTCGCTTTTACCTCGAAAAACATGTCGAGGTGCATCGTGTGCCCGGCGCGCTGGACTTTTTTCAAAACCAAACCGAGCAATATCGAAAAGGGCTGGTCAACGCGGAAGAACGCCTTGCTGCATTCGGACGGAAGCAGGGTGTGGTCTCGGCG
>QHXD01000847.1:0-2244 GCA_003223895.1 Acidobacteriota bacterium | reverse complement strand
AAGCTTAACGATTTCGAAGTCTCACTCCAGCAGACTCACGCTGCGATTGAAGAAACGGAGCAACGCATCAGCGCTCTCGAAAGCGAGGCGGCCTCAACGCCAGCACGGCTCACAACCCAGATGCGGACGTCGGCCAATCCTTACGTCCTGCAGCAGGTAAAGTCCACGCTGCTGAATCTGGAACTGAAGCGCTCGGAACTATTGAGCAAGTTTACGCCGGATTACCGGCCCGTGCAGGAAGTGGAAGCTCAGATCGCGCAGGCTCGCGAAGCTCTCGCCAGGGAAGAGAAGGATCCGGTGCGCGAGGAAACCACTGACCGCGACACAACACACGAATGGATAGTCGGGGAGCTGGCGAAGGCCCGCGCCGAACTGACCGCCTTGCGCGCGCGAGCGACCGCTGTCTCTCAAATTGTGAGCACGTACCGGTCGCAGGCGGGTCAATTGAGTGAGACTGAAATCACTCAACAGGATCTGATCCGCTCCGCCAAGACCGCCGAAGAGAACTTCCTGCTTTACACACGTAAGCAAGAGGAAGCGCGCATCAGAGATGCTCTGGACCGGCAGCGGATCGTCAATGTGTCCGCTGCTGAAGAAGCGACAGTGCCGGCGTTGCCTTCGAGTCCCAATCGGCCAATGAATCTGGTTCTGGGCGCATTGTTGGCTTGCCTGGCCAGCGTCGGGTTGGCCTGCACCGTCGATTACCTGGATTCCTCGTTCCGGACACCGCGTGAAGTGGAGATATTTCTCAGCACGCCCGTGTTGGCAGCGTTGCCGAAGAACTGATGAGTTGCGAAAAATGAGCACCAATTTTGAAATTGTACGGCAGCCGAACCAGGAGCTGGAGCTGTGCCATGTGTCTGAGCGTCCGATGGCGCCGTCGAGGGCGACTGGACGGGGACTCGATCTGCAAAAGCTCACCCGTGAGGAAACTATCAAGCTCATCCGGAGAGTCTTCTTCTTAGGCGCAACGACTCCCCAGATCGTGGTTTTCGCGGGCACTGAGCACGGCAGCGGGTGCAGTTGGGTGTGTGCTCGCACGGCCCAGGCTCTTGCCGCCCACGTGGAGGGTCCCGTCTGTCTGGTGGAGGCCAATTTGCGAAATCCCTCTCTCCACCGTCATTTCGAAAATGTGGTTCCGGGCGACCCATCAAATCTATGGCTGCTGTCTCATGCAGGCACGCACGCGGATTGGCAGGCGCCGCCAGGCTTGGATCGCCTTCAATCGCGAGTATCGGATCTGCGAGCGAACTTCGCTCACATTTTGATCGATGCCCCTCCGATCAATGCCTACGCAGACGCGGTGCTGCTTGGCGGCATCGCCGATGGCCTGGTGATGATACTCGAAGCGAACAACACTCCTCGTGAAGCGGCCATGAGGGCTAAAGAGATTGTCGACGCAGCCGGAATTCGACTGCTGGGAGCGGTGCTGAACAAGCGAACCTTTCCCATACCGGAAAGACTGTACAGGAAGTTATAGGAGGAAGGAGTTGCAAGGATGATGAATAAACAGATTGAGGAGAAACCGGTTGATTGTATCCAAATGACGGTGCCATTCATGGACTTGAAGACTGAGCATCTGAGGCATCGCGATGAACTTCGCAAAGCCTGGGACGCCCTTCTCGATAACAGTGCCTTCGTAGGAGGGACCGATGGCGAGGAGTTTGAAAAGGCGTTCGCTGATTTCTGCGAAGTCAGGCATGCCATAGGTGTCGCAAACGGGACGGACGCTCTCCTGCTCGCCCTCAAGGCGGTGGGCGTCGGTCACGACGACGAAGTCATAACCGCGGCGAACAGTTTCGTGGCGACCGCTGAGGCAATTGTGCATTCCGGCGCAAAGCCTGTTTTTGTTGATATCGATCCCGACACTTACAACATCGACGTCGATCAGATCGAGCGTCATATTACGCCGCGAACCAAAGCAATCATACCCGTTCACCTGTATGGCCAGCCCGCAGACATGCAACCGGTTCTGGACATAGCCCGTGCATATGGCCTTCGAGTAATCGAAGACGCGGCCCAGGCCCATGGCGCCCGCTATCACGGACGACGCATAGGCTCCCTGGGCGATGTGGCATGCTTCAGCTTCTACCCGGCCAAGAATCTCGGTGCGTGCGGGGATGCGGGGGCTGTCGTCACAAGCAACGATGAAATTGCCACCGCTGTCAGAAAACTGCGCGATCACGGCGGACTCCGAAAATACGACCATGACGTCGTTGGTTACAACAGCCGTCTGGATGGCCT
>QHXD01000846.1:938-3837 GCA_003223895.1 Acidobacteriota bacterium | reverse complement strand
GGGCAATATCATTCCGAGCAACCGCTTCAGCGCGTACGGTCCATCGGTCTTGAACTGGTTGCCCATGCCGAATGTGTCTGGAAATCCGCAGTACAACTACGAATCACAGGCCGCGAATGAGGATCCATCGTTCGACGAGGTGTATCGCGGAGACTACAACATCAGCAACAGATGGAAGGCTTTCGTCCGCGTCATTCGGAGTCATCAGACGCAGAACCGTCCCTACGGCAGGGCCGACACGGGCAATAGTCTTGGGCTTACCCCATTTTATGCGCCGACGTATGGCTGGTCCGTCACCGGCAGCATAACGACAATTATCAGCCCGACGATGACGAACGAGTTTCAGTATGGCCGGGCCCGGAACGGCATCCCGGGAAATGGTCCTCCGAGCGGCAGTCCATACTACAGATCGGTTTCGAAGATCGATATTCCTCTGCTCTACCCCACGGCCGACCCGAGCGGACTCGTCCCCAATTTCGGCTTCGGCGGTGTCGGCGGCGCGAGTTTTCAAACGCAATTGACAAGATTCGCGGGCTCTCCTTACGCGAACACCAATCCAATCACGAACTTCACCGACAATCTGACCAGGATTCTCTCGACGCACACGCTCAAGGCGGGATTCTTCTACGAATACGCCGTCAAAGAGGAGAATCCGTTCAGACCTTACAATGCCGACATTTTCTTCGACCGGGACCCGCTGAATCCCGGCGATACACAGTGGGCATTCTCGAATGCCTTGCTCGGGAACTTCCGTCAGTACAGGCAATTCAGTAAGACCGTGTTGCCCCAGGCGCCATACCACAACTTCGAGTTTTACGGTCAGGACACCTGGAAGATCACTCCGAAGCTGACTTTGAACTACGGACTCCGTGTTAATTTCGTGCCTCCGCTTTGGGAAAAGAACAACTTGTTCACGAACTTCGATCCGTCGGCTTATGACCCGTCGAAGAAAGTTGTTCTCTATCAACCGGTGCTTGTCGGGGGAGCACTTCGCGCCAGGAATCCCATCAACAATGACATCCAGCCGGCGCCTTTGATCGGCGCGATAGTGCCAGGCGTAGGCAATTCCAGCAATGGGATCGTGCATGCGGGCCAGAACGGTGTTCCGCGCGGCTTGATCGACAGTAGGGGACCGCAGTGGGATCCGCGCGTCGGCCTAGCCTACAGCCTCGACAACAAGACGGTCATCCGTGCGGGTGCCGGCGCATTCTATGAGCGCATCGCGACGTCCGCAATCGGCTATACGACGAACTTCAATACCAATCCGCCGGACGTCCAACTCTCCGAAATGTACTATGGAAACCTGGCGTCAATCGCCAGTTCGGGTGGAACCCTGTTCCCGTTGACTATTGTACAGCTCGAGAGAGATGGGCACGTTCCAACGGTGTATAACTTCAGCACCGAAGTACAGCGCGAACTCCCATCGCAGGTTTTGTTGAGCGTGTCGTACGTCGGCACGCAGTCGCGGCATTTGATCGAGTTGTGGCCGTTCAACGCTCTGCCCTTCGGGAGCGCCTGGTTGCCCGAGAATCAGGACCCAACCAAGCCGGCTACCACCAATGGAAGCTCGGCGCTGCTGAACAATCTATACCGTCCCTATCCTGGCTATTCGGGCGGACAGACTACCGCCGGACAGTCGGCGATCGGGATATACTCGTTCACGGGTTCGGCCAATTACAACGCGCTCCAGGTGTCGGCGAATCGCCGGGCCGGGCGCGGATTGCAGATTGGCACGTCGTACACGTGGTCGAAGGCTCTGGGCACTACGGATGGAACTGCCGACGGCCGCGGACATCTGACCGACACTCGTCATGCCAACTACGGCCCCCTGACACTCGATCGAACACAGGGGCTCACCTTCAACTACATCTACGACATTCCGAGTCTCGCGCGGCCCGGATCGTTTCTGGATAATTCGCTCGGCCGCCAGGTGTTCGGCGGCTGGCAAGTGTCCGGACTCTCCAGCTTCTCCGTGGGTGCGCCCGTGACGCTCACGTACACACTGACCGGAGTCGCGAATGCCCAGCGAAACCGGCAGACTACGGGTAGCGAAGACTTCGCGCCGCGAGTCGTTCTGACCTGCAACCCCAACCTGTCGCGTGGAAGCCGCGCTCTGCTGGCTTACATCGACACCAGCTGCGTCACGCAGGCTTCAAGAGGCAGTATCGGCAACGACTCGGGGGTGAACAGTCTGCGCGGACCGGGAGTGAACAACTGGGACGTCTCGCTCTTCAAGAAGTTNGAAAATCCGAGTCACTACATCCAGTTTCGCGTGGAAGCCTACAATGTGTTCAACCATACGAACTGGCAGACCTTCACATCAACGGCTCAGATCAATCCGGCCACCGGCCAGATCACGAATCTGCCGAGCGCGGTGGGCCGTGATGGTTTCGGCGCCTTGACCACCGTACGTGGCGTCGATGCCCTGGGTGGGCCAAGAATCATCCAGCTCGCCGGCAAGTTGTATTTCTAATTTCCTTGAAGCCGCGGATTACATGTCCAGCTAATCCGCGGCTATTTTTTTCGAGTTACTCGATGCTTGATCGCGCTTAACCGAGATCGGGGTAAGGCGGTGCGAAGTCAAAGGTGAAGACTTGCCGGATCCGCTGGAGATCTCGTTCATTGCCGGAAATCAGAACCGCGCCCAGTTCGCGGCAAGAATAGGCGAGCAGAATGTCGAAGATGAAACTTCTGGGTGTCGTCCGGAGAATGATGCCCTCATTCTTGACCAACCAGGCAAGAGTTTACCCAAGGCTTCCCAAGCAGCCGCAGATGGATTGATGACCCGACCGCGGTTGTAATACGGCTTGAGGACGGCCTTTTCCAACTTGCGCAGGTCGCCGATGCGAGTCATGCCGGCTCTCAGCTCTGCGGCTACGACTGTGCTGAGGTACAGACG
>QHXD01000846.1:0-922 GCA_003223895.1 Acidobacteriota bacterium | reverse complement strand
CTCGTCACTTCTGGACGCGGCGATGAAACAGTTGGCATCCAGTACGAACTTGCGCACAGAAGGAGTAATCAATCGATCCGCGCGAGCTTCAATTTACGCAGAGCTCGCACACCGTTTCGCAGTTCCCGCCGAAAGGTCACCAGGCTAAGCGCCATCTCGACCGCCTCACGTTCGGTGGCGGCGCCCAAGTCCTTTTGAGCACGCTGTAAGAGAGAGGGGTTCAACCAGAACTCCTTTCGGACCTTTCCCTCTCGTAGTGATCTGGTTCGGCTCGCGCTAGCAGCTTTTGTCTTAACAGGCATAGACGAGATACTCGTACGTACAAGACTACATGCTCTTACGGACGATAGCAAATGCCCTTCGAGGAGGTTGGTCCGATCTTGCTTCTGAGTATGAGAAACTATCACGTCGACCAGCGCGGCCATTGCGCCCAAGTTGTGACGGATGCGTCGAGGCCTGGAATTGTTTCAAGGTCGCGCTCGAGCCGCCCTGCCTTTGTTGTCGCGACGTCCCAGACGATGTCGTAGTCGACTCCGATCGGCGATTGTGAAAACCCACGGCCAACGCCGATCGGATTATCCGGATCTGCTCGACGTTTATCTGTCGAATACATCCGATATCCCGCCGCCGTCCTCGGCGCCTTCTTCAGTAGCGCACATCGTCCGTAGTGGCGCACCGTATCCGCACTTACGCGCCAAGCGCCGTTTACCTCTCCGATTCGTATAGCCTCCTTCTTCAAACCATGATCTCCACAAAAACAGTCTGGAGTCTGGAATAGAGTCCAGAGTCAATAGACAAAATAGCTACGGATAAGTCTTAGGGCGCGGCGGTGTGGATAGGATCAATGTGGGGACCATCGCTACCGGTCCGGGCCCTGCTGTTGTCGATCTCAACCAGGGCCCGGAGCAATAGCGAGGGGTCT
>QHXD01000845.1 GCA_003223895.1 Acidobacteriota bacterium | reverse complement strand
GATACACATAGATGTGAGGATTGATCCACTCCACTTTCGAAATGGTCCCCTTCAACGTGAGCGATTTCGATGTGTCGAACTGGCCCGCCACCGAGTGATGCGCGAATGAGGTGGACGCGGCCAATACAAGGACGATGAGAACCGGAAAAAGACGGTCAAATCGATGTCGCATAGCGAACCCTCCACGCGTGTCGAAACAATGAGTTGAATGATATTCCCCGACTCCCGGTGCGTCCAGATAAAACCTACAAGTCGCAGTACGGGCAGATTCCCCTCCTCGTGAGGAGGGGTGGCCGCGCCATAAGAAAAAAGGTCCCGTTCCGAAAACAGCGCGGACGGGGTGGTCGCTGAGGCATCCTCTTTCAAACGCATTCTTGAAATGGAACTTGTGAGCGACCACCCCGTCACCCCTCCTCACGAGCAGGGGAATGTGCCCCCAATATCTGGGACTTTTTGCGGAAAGCTCCCCCAAGGGAGAAGAAGTGTCCGGGCCGCGACAAAAGATTTCACATCCGGACAAAAGATATCCAGGGTCGGCTGAAAGATATCCCACCCCGGACAAGAGATGGCGGGGTCTGCCAACAGATGGTGACAACTGCCTTTACACAAATTTCGCCGCGGAAAAGCTCGGAATGATGTCTCGCCCGTAGATCTCCAGCGTTTTCTCTTCTTCGCCGCACATCAAGTAAATGTTGAACTGGGTAACGCCGTGCGAACGCAGTTCCTGGAGCTTGCGAGTGTGCTCGGCAGCGTTTCCGACGATGCAGAACCGGTCAACGACTTCGTCGGTGACGAACTCCGCGTTGCTGCTGCCGACTTCGGCGTGATGCAGATAGTTGTATCCCTTGCGATCGCTGACGTAGGAAGTGAGTTCCGGAGGCAATTCCTCGGGTTTGTAACGCGATACCAGGTCGACAACGTGATTCGACACCAGGGCCGGGAACCATCGGACCCGTTCGCGCGCAATTTTCTTGTCTTCTGAAATCCAAACCGCGGTTGCGCTCATGACCCGGATCTTTGAGAAATCGCGGCCGGCTTCCTCGGCGCCCTGTTTCACGAAGCCGAGGCACCATTTGATCAGATGCGGATCCGCAAACTGCAGGATGACGCCGTCCCCGATGCGGCCGGCACATTTCAAGGCCTTGGGGCCATAGCCGGCGACCCAGATTGGAGGAACGCCGCTATCGGCCCATGCCATCTGGATCGGATGCCCTTCGTAAGTGATCTCCTTTCCGCTGTTGAGATCGCGAATCACTTGAACGGTCTGCTCGAGGTTCTCGAGCGTCGTCGGCTTTTTGCCCATGACACGGCGCGAGCTGTCGCCGCGTCCGATGCCGCAATCCATTCTTCCGCCCGAAATTCGATTCAGCGTTGCCAGCAGGCTCGCGGTCACGGTGGCATCACGAACCACGGGATTCGTCACGCAGGTACCGAGGCGCATGCGGCGCGTGTTCGCGGCCATCAGCGTCATCAGCGGGTAAGGTTCCTGCCACAGAACATGTGAATCGAAAATCCAGCCATAGCCGAAGCCTGCAGCTTCGGCCTGACGTGTGAGACTCACGATGTGATCGGGAGTCATATCGGGCTTGACTACATTGGGAACGGGCTAAAGCCCGCGACTACATTGGGAACGGGCTAAAGCCCGCGACTACATTGCTATTCTTTCACCAGATCTCCGTACGATTCGGGTCGCCTGTCCCGGAAGAACTGCCAGACCTGGCGCACTTCCTGGATCTCGTCGAGATTCAAATCGCCGACGACGAGTTCCTCTTTGTCACGCGATCCTTCGGCAATGATCTTTCCCCGGGGCGTGCAGAAATAACTCTGGCCGTAAAATTCTCCCATATCCCACGGATGTTCGCGGCCGACGCGGTTGATCGCGCCGATGAAATATCCATTCGCAACAGCGTGGGCGGGCTGCTCGAGCTTCCACAGATACTCGCTCAAGCCTGCCACGGTCGCCGAAGGGTTGAAGACAATCTCCGCGCCATTGAGTCCGAGAGCGCGGGCGCCTTCGGGAAAATGCCGATCGTAGCAAATGTAGACGCCGATATCTGCGAATTGCGTCTTGAACACGGGATAACCCAGGTTACCGGGCTTGAAGTAGAACTTCTCCCAGAATCCGGGCGCGCAATGAGGGATGTGGTGCTTTCGATATTTGCCGAGGTACCTGCCGTCTGAATCGATAACTGCTGCCGTGTTGTAGTAGACGCCCTTCAGGTCTTCTTCGTAAATCGGCACAACCAGGACGATGCCGTGCTTCTTTGCGATTTCGCGCATGAGCTGAACGGTGGGACCTTCCGGAATCGGCTCGACCATTCCGTACCATCGAGTCGATTGCTCGGCACAGAAGTAAGGACCCGTGAAGATCTCCTGCATGCAAAGAATCTGAACTTTTTTCGACGCGGCCTGCTCGATGAGTTTCAAATGTTTGTCGATGGCATCGCGCTTGATCTTCTCCAGAGATTCTTCAACCGGAGTCGTACACGTGGCCTGAATCAATCCGCACCTTACAACGCGAGGCATATTACGTTTCTCCTTTCCTTGGAAAATGGGGTCCCTAGCCGCGAATGACGCGAATTACGCCAAAATGCTTTCGCGTCATTGGCGTAATTCGCGGCTACGACCTCATTTTCTTCGCCGAGCCCGAGAGCAACCAAAACAATACAAATCCCAAAGCGAAAGTTACGAACCAGGCATGTGTATACAGCGTATCCAGAAACCCGGGCACCGCGACCTGCCCTCCCGGCGTGGTGGCGGCGCGAATAAATCCGGGCACGACGGGAGCGACGGCGATCACCAGCGTAACAATCGCGCGCCAGTTCATGCCATTGGAGTAGGAATACTTTCCCCGGGGATCGAAGAGCGCTGCCAGATCCAGCTTCTGTTTCCGCAGCACCCAGTAATCGCAGATCAGGATTCCGGCAATGGCGCCCATCAGGCCCGAATAGCCGATGAGCCACGTGAAGATGTAAGCGCCCATGGATTCCATCAGCTTCCAGGGCATCATCAACACACCGATCACAGCGGTGATGAGCCCGCCCGTCATATAGGAAATCAGCCTGGGATTCAAATTCGAGAAATCGTTGGAAGGCGACACGACGTTCGCCGCCATATTCGTCGTGAGCTGCGCGGCAAAGATGACTGCAGTGGCGAATGCGATGACGATAAGGCTATCGAATTGCCGCATCAGCTCCACCGGATCCGGAATCGCGCGGCCATAGATCAAAAGTGTCGCGCTGGTTACGGCCACTCCGATGAACGCAAACGACGTCATCGTCGGCGGCAGGCCGATCGCCTGGCCGATCATCTGGGATCGCTGCGATCGTGCATATCGCGTGAAGTCCGGAATGTTCAAACTCAGCGTCGCCCAGTAACCGACTGAAGCGGTCAACGCTCCCGGGAACACCGACCAGAATGCATTGTGCTGCTTCTGTAGCGCGGCCGATTCGCTCAGGACCCTGCCCAGACCACCTGCCTTCCAGGAAGCCCAGGACAGAAGGACGAGTCCTCCACCCAGAAGCAGCGGTGCAGACCAGGTCTCCAGGTGTTTGATTCCCTCCACGCCTTTCAAAATAATGAAGACTTGAATTCCCCAGAAAAGAAAGAAACCCAGCCAGGCATGAATCCCGATATTCAGCCAACCGGGCCACATCACGCCGAACAGCGCATCGAGCGCCGCTCCGCCAATCCAGGTCTGTATGCCGAACCAGCCGCACGCGACGATGGCGCGCAGGACCGCGGGAACGTTGGCGCCCTTCGTACCGAACGCGGCCCTGCACAACACCGGAAATGAAACTCCGTACTTCGTGCCGGCGTGAGCATTGAGGATCA
>QHXD01000057.1 GCA_003223895.1 Acidobacteriota bacterium | reverse complement strand
GACCACAATAAAATTCTCGGGAAACAATCCGCTGTTTCGCAGAAGTCCGCCGCCCTGCCCGGTGACCGTCGTGGAGGTGTTCAGGAAGTTTGCCAATTGACCCACGTTGCCGTTGGCGAGAAAACCGCGCGTCAATGTGTTCTGACGCAGCGCAGCCGAGCCGGTGACATTCTGAGCGTAGCTCTGGCCCGGATTGCTGAAGTTCCACCCCGCATTGTAATTGGCCGCACCCTCATAATTGATTCCGTATCCCGCGCGCAGGACGGTCTTGTCCTTTCCCCACCAGGGCAGCGACCAGCTCAACCCCACAGCCGGGGCAAAGTTGTTCCAGTCATCCCTGTACCATTGGGTATCCGGATTTGGAGAATACTTGCCGGTAAACGCCGTCTTCGTCAGGGAGCCGCCCTTTGCATAAGGATTCCACAGCGCGCTGTAGTCGGTACCCGAGATCCCGAACATTGCGGCGTTTCCACCAACGGGCATGGCCATCAAACCGTTCCTTTCCCACGGCACGCCATAAAAGTCGTAGCGCAAGCCGAGGTTGAACGTGAGATTGGGGCGAACCTTCCAGTCATCCTTAAAGAATGCGCCCCATTCGTTCTGATGGTTATCCTTCGGCGTTTGCACGAACCCGGTGAATTGCAGATCGGTCGGCTTCTGGATGTAAAAGGTTCGACTGACGTTGGACACGGAGCCGGACAGGTCGAGCAGCACGTTCTGGGCTGCGGTGACGTTTGCTCCGATGCCGGGAATGGTGGATATTCCTGTCACCGGTACGCCGCCAGCTCCGATCGTAACGGTTGGGAAAAGCAATTTGGGATCGTCTCCAAAGTTGAATCCCCTCGATGCAGAGAAGCGGAGTTCGGCGCCGGTTTTAAACGCGTGCTTTCCTTTGGTCCATGCCAGTGTGTCCGTGACTGAGTAAACGGGGCTCGTCTGGCCGCGAGTCTGGCCTGCCTGGACAAAGTTGTCCTGGAACAGCACGTGTGTCGGAAAGAACAGCTCTCCGCCCCTGGTGGGAAGCTGTTTCCTCGCCTCGTCGCCGATTTCGTCGGGCCTCTGAATCGCGTTCCAGGTGAAATGCTTGTTTCTTCGAGTCCCGAACCGGAATTCGTTCAGAACAGCCGGAGACAATGTGGAGACCAGCGATGCCGAATAGAAATGCGGATCGCGCTTTACCAGGCCGTCGTATCCGTCGGGCCAATTCGCGATGCCGGTCTGTGTGGTCATGGACCAGTCTTTTTCGCGAGTCATGCTGAAGGACAGCTTGTGATTCTGATTGAAATTATGATCGATGCGGGCGTTGTACTGGTCCCGGTTGGTGTCCTGTCCATCTCCAACCGAGGTGTCCTGGCCTTGCACTCGGCGGACCCACCGATAGCCGGCGACGTTCAGGCCATCGCACGAAGGGGCAAGCGTGGCCGCGATCACGCTTGTCGCCGGATTGAAGCTGGGGCCGCAATTCGTGAAGTCGTTCGGCAGGGGCATCCTGCCGATAAGCCGCTGGACCCATCCGGACGGATCGAGTCCCGGTCTGTTCGGATCGCGGCCAAAGATACTGACCGACTGAAGATCTCCCGTCGCGCCCTGCGGCCTGACCGCATTGCCGTTCACATCGACGGCAGGGTTGTTCGAAAGAGCGTTGCCGTTCTGCACGCCGGGGAAAAATCGGAAGATCCCCTGGCGCGCCTCGCGCGTCAGAACACTTGCCGTAAATTGCTGTTTCGTCACAAAACGCTGACCCTCGTAGAGGAAAAAGAAGAAGGTCTTGTTCCTGGCGATCGGCCCGCCCAGACGCGCTCCGAACTGGTTTCCATTCCTGTAATCCTTGCCGACGCCGCTGAAGTTGTTTCCCCAGGAATTGGCGCTCAGCGCGGAGTTGCGGTTTGTCCAGAACACACTTCCGCGGAATTGGTTGGTGCCGGAGCGCGTCGCCATTTGGACCTGGCCGGAACCGCGTCCCGTTTCCGCGTCGGCCGGCGCGACGATCACGCGGACTTCTTCGACCAGGTCCGGACTCACGTAAGTGGAGGCTGAAACGCCGACATCGTATCGACCGTCGCTGACCGGCACACCATCACGCACCGTATTGACGCCCACTGTTCTCGACCCGGCAAAGCTGCTTCCCTGGGTTGCCGCCGTCGTCATGACCAGGTCCAGCGCATTGCGTGTCGCCAGCGGAAGATCGCGCAGCTTATATTCGGGAAGCACTGTGCCCACCGACGAGGACGTTGTTGCGATCAACGTGTCGGCAGCCACATTCACTTCAACCGTCTGAGCCTGCGTGCCCACCTGCAGCGTGAAGTTCAGCCGCACCTGCTGGGCGACCCCGAGGGCAACCTGGTTGTAGGTCTGCGTCTGAAAACCAGGCAACTCTGCCGTCACTTTGTATATTCCAGTCTGAAGCGAGGCGAACTGGTAGGCCCCGGTTTCGTTGGTCACCACCGTCGTAACGATTCCCGTCTGGGTATTCGTTGCTGTGATGGTCACGCCGGGAATCAAGGCGCGCGTGGCGTCGGATACGGTTCCCCCCAACGTTGCGTTTGTCGTTTGCGCGAATGTGTTCGCGACGAGCACAGACCATAGCAACACACCTGCGATAAAGAGTCTTTTCATGATCTCCTCCACATGCGGTTCCACGGGGCAAAAAAGTGGACGCATCGTACTACGCAGCAGAAAGCGGGTCAAACGTTGCGGCCTAATTCGGGGACAGACGTATAAATCACCCAATTACGATCCAACGGCCGTTGATCCGTAATTGGGTGATTTATACGTCTGTCCCCGAATTAGACCTGTGGGGAATCTGGGGAGTTGTTGGAGAATTGGGGATGAATGGAGTGCTTATCGTCGACTGCTCGCGGGATTAAGAGAGGGGACGGCACGCCGCGAGCGTCACTCGTGGCGATCCCGTCCCATTGGTTTCCTCACGCACCGATTGGCGTAATGAAGCATGGTTCATCCCAGACAATCGTGGCGGTGTGCATCGTAACCGGCAGAGCCGGTGCGCAAATCACTTCCAACTCCTCAATATTAAGGAGTTCCTGTTCCCTCATGTTTTCCATCGAACAACCTCCCGGAAAATAACTTAGGCGATCTGCACTTGTATCGGGTGAAACTTCGAAAAACTTTAGCGCTTATTTTGCTACGACGAAATCGCCTAGAATCTGAAGGTTAGGAGGAATGTCGACCTGTAGCCGCAACGGGCCTGCAGGGATATTCTTGAAGCGGAACTCTCCCAGTTCATCGACGGTGGTGCTCAGAATTTCGTTGGCCGGCGCGATCAGGTGCACGTCGGGACGCGGCGTCCAGGATTGCACCGAATGATGAAGTAATTGCCCGAGAAGTGCTTTGTCCTTCCCGGATGTAAAGATTTTCACAGAAATGGCCAGGTCCCCGGCCTGAAGCAGGATTTGCTGCTCGGTCGGCGATCCCCTTATTCCCGGCTGGCCCTCCCGATTGGAACTATCCTGGACAGCCGTCGCGGCGATGGTGCGGCGCTCAATTGGGGCATCACCCGCAACTGACGGTTTTTCAGCTGGTTCGACCTCTTTGTCCCGGCTCAATTCCAGGAGACTATCCTCGAGTCGTCTAATCAGGGACTCGGCGATCTGCCTGTCACGGTGGAGGTGAACCAGCTTTCCGTCACGTTCCCACTCGTCCAATACAGTTTTCACAAGAGAACGGCACAAGCTATCCAGTTCGTGCATCGTTGTCGTAAATAATCGCTGATCTTGAATTTGCATCTGGACGGCATCCTGGATTCTGATCCAGACAGTATTGAATACATATCGAGATAAGAAGAGCTCCAGAAAGCCTTTCGTCCCATTCTTCTGCAAAAACACCGACAGTCCCGCTTCCAGATCCGGCCCATCCGGATCGTATCCTGGGCCTGCAGCGTCGAGCAGGGCCTCCTGCAACGACTTGCGTAATACATCTCCCTGGAATCCCAGGATGGTGCGGCTCAAGTTTGCGGCTACTTGTTCAACGACATCAAGTGCGTGAGCTGGTGAGATTTCCGGCGCAACTTCCCCTAGCCCTTTCGTAAAACCCTCGGTCAAGGTTGTCGACATCAGCGCATGAAGGTCCGCCAGCGTGCCGCCTACGCCGACGCCTAAAAGACCCCGGTCGAAATTGAAAAAGTCCCGCACGTCAGTTCTTGGGGCGTCGTTTTCACTGGATCGAGCCCCGTCTCCCTCGTCATGAAGCTCTGCCACGACTACTCCTTGTCGTTCCAAGTCGTAATGAAAAGAGCAAATCCGAGACCAAAAATTCAGGCGACGTGACTAGATTCTGTTGCGAAGCGATAAGACAGAGCATACCAGAAGAAATGTTCTCAAAAGCGAGGGAAACGGGAGGTTCGGGTAGTCATCTACGTCCAGAGCACGATCGGCTACAGCACGATCCTGAAAACGCACATGGAGCACTCGTTCTACCGCGGGCTCTTCGTCACGCCGCCGGGAGCGTTCGCGTTTTATTTTGAGCACTGGCTCGCTCCGCCACTCCTTGCTTGCGCAGCCGTGGGCGTCGTCGCGGCTTTTGTCGAGCGCCACGCCGCGGCGCGAGCTCGCGCTCGCGGCCGGAACGGCGCTCGTGCTCGCGTGGAGCGCCCCGCGTGACGGGGCCATGCTCGCCATGCGAACGGACGCGTACCGGCAGGCGGCAGCGTACTTGCGCTCCGCCGGGTTACCGGCGATCACCCAGCTGAGCAAGAACTACTACTTCTACGAGGACGTGCCCTCGCTCGAGATGCGCTTCCACACGAGCGAGGAACTCAACACGAAGCTCCGGGCGTCGTCGGAAACCATCGTTGCGGTTGACCCGATCGTCGAACGCCTGCCTGAATCGGACGCGTGGTTCCACGCGGCACGCGGCGACCACGCTCCCAGGCGTGTCTTTCCCATCCAGATGTACGAACCTGTGTATTACCAGGGTTTCGATCCAAGGACACCGCTGGATGCCGTACCTCGTCAGACGGCGCCTTTCCGCCCCGGCGAGGCGAGCATCGACGTCTACCGCGTGGCAGCGCAGCGCTGAACGGGGAATCACTCACTAAAAAGCCAGCCGCACCTGAACCTGAGCGGCACGGGCACCGTTCGTCGCGGTGATCTGTCCAAACTGCACGTAGCTCAGGTTTGTCGAAACGACGGCGTATTGCGTCTGGTTCAGTGCGTTCTGCGCATCCGCCTTTAATTCGAGTGTCCGGCCTTCTCCTACCGGGAAGGTCTTACCCAGAGAGAGATTCAGATTGCTGTATCCCGGACCACGCAGCGGCGAGTTGCTCTCATGTCCGCGCCGCGCCGTTCGGCCGGAGGCCGCGACAACAGGGAGCAGGGCGAAAGCGTCTCGGTTCAAGTACTGCAGGTTTCCAAAGCTGCAGCAATTCTTGTTCACTGCGCCTGGAATATCGATTAGATCCGGACGTCCACCGGTCTGAGTAACCTTCAACGGTTCTCCGGTCGTCCCTCTGACGATTCCTGCGATTTGCCAACCTCCCAGCACGTGTCTGCCAATCGCCGAATTCTTGAATGGCGTCGGTATTTCGTACAGGAAGTCGCCGGAGAAATCGTGGGCAACATCGCCGACAGAAAGACTGCGTTCGATCTTTACATTAAAGAAGTCCTCAATGCCGCCGGCCGTATCGCCGCCGGCTACCAGGGCGGTGCCTCCACCTGTGTAAGACAAGGCTTTGCTCCAGGTATAGTTCAGGCCGAACAACAATCCGCGCCTCATCCTCTGTTTCAGCGACGTCTGCCAGGAGTGGAACACGGTCTCCTGACTGTTGTCCGTATACGCGCCCTCGCCCATGGAAGGGTTGGGCCGAATTCCTGTGAGGCGATCCACCTGGTTGTACGTGCGGCCCATCGGGAACTTCACGCCACGAGTGCCGACGTACGAGGTGTCGAGCATGAGCGTGGACGTGAGTGCCTTCTGAAATCCCAGTGTGTAATTCATCGCATAGGCAGGTTTCAAATTCGGGTCGATAAGGGCGCCGACACTGATGTTCGGAAGCGAGGCGAAATACATCAGCATGTCTTCCTGATAGATGGGGAACTTCCACCCCAGTTGGACGGCCTCCACGCGGCTGACGGGTCTATTGTTTGGAATCTTCGGAGATCGTCCGAGGCGGTCTTCAAAGGTTTGGGCGTCGTACCCCTGAAAGTTGATGCCATAACCACCGCGCATGACAAAATCGCCTCGATTGTCGAGCGTGTAGGCAAAGCCGAAACGGGGCGCCATGCTGAAATTGTCGCTCTTGAATGGATTGTCCGTCGGGCGCAGCCCTCCTGTCCAAACGAAGTCCGGGCATCCGCAGAATCCATCAAGGTTGAAGACGCCGATTGTCCCGAAGGGATCCTTCGGATGGAGGGCCTTGGGTACGAAATGGCCGAAGCGGTCGTAGCGGACTCCCAGGTTCAGCACCAGCTTCCGGTTGACGCGCCAGTCGTCCTGCGCAAAAAAGCCAAAGTTGACGAAGCGCCAGGTGTGGTCTGGCCTGCCGGAGTCGAAGCTGATGCTGCTCGGCGTGTTGGTCATGACGTCCGGAAGCGTCTGGTAAGCGACGTTTCCCGCGTCGGTGTCCGGGTTTCCTCCCGACGGCAGATAGAGCATGCCGCCAAACTTCGTGCTGTGCGTTCCGTGCATATACCCAACGTGCTGTTCCGCCATATACGTTGGATGCCTGCTCCGGACGTGGCTTTCGCCTCGAACCGCCGTCAAGCCCGGATAGGAAATGTATTTGACGTTCCGCATGCCGGCAATCGTCTCCGGCTTCTTCGGATCGTTGACGTACCACCAGTCCTGGACACGCCACAATCGAGCGATGTTGTAGCCCGCGCGAGATGAAAAGGTCCACGGGCCGCGCCCGAGTACATAGTTCACGCTCGCACGGCGCCAGCGGCTCGTGAAAGCTCTTGGATTCGTGGGCAAGTCGACGGGCACAGAGAGGTCAGGATGCGAAACGGCGAGCGTTGTCGAGAGATTGCCCCCGCCCAGCAACACGTCAATTTTGGCATCGACGTGATCGTCATTCGCGCTCCTCGCTCCAGGACCGATCCAGGTACCGATCACGGCATCCGAAGCGGTCAAAGGCTGATTCGGCAGTGGATAAAATTTCAACCATAGCTGCGTTTCAGGGAAGGGCAGCGACGTCGTGAAAATATCCCGAAAACGCTGCGTCGGCACGGTTGCATTCATAGCAACGACGCCTCGTTGCCGGTAACCTTCATATGCGAAAAAGAAGAAAACCTTGTCCCGCTTGACGGGTCCGCCCAGCGATCCACCGAACTGGTTCCAAACCGCGTTGTTTTCCCGAGCCAGGAACTGGGGCCGAGCCGAAAGCACGGAACCTTCATAGCGGTGGAACAGGCTGCCGTGCCAGGCGTTCGTTCCCGATTTCGTGATCACGCTCAACTGGCCGCCCATGGCCATACCGTATTCCGCCGGGGTCACACCTTTGACGATTTGCATCTCACCGACGGCTTCCGAACTCATGACGTTGATCTTCGTGTATCCGTAATATCCGGATATCGTGGGCGAGCCCGGATTGCCATTGGCGTCGGTCCCATTCGCCGTAACCGCCATCGACGTGCTGCCAAGACCGTTCAGCCGGAATTTGGAACCTTGAGTACCTTCGACCTGAGGGCGTGTGGTCAGCCCTGTGCCGATATTGAGAATGCTCGTGATGTCCCGATTGATCATCGGCATGGTCCTGACTTCAAGGGTGTCCATGCCGACTCGCTGCTCGGGAGACAGCGTGTTCACCAGCGGCGCTTCACCGGTCACCGTGACATTGTCCGTGATTTCACCGACGGCCAGCGTGTAGGTCCGGCGTACGCTTTGCGCCGCACCCAGCGGGATGCCTTTGCTTTCGTAGGTCTTGAAGCCCGCCAGTGTGATTTTCAGTGTGTAGGTTCCTACGGGCACGTAATCGAAGACGAATTCACCCGTCTCCCCGGTAAGTTTCTCCGTGACGTTGTTGGTGCCCTCGTTAATGAGTTGCACCTCGGCTCCAGGTAACACGGCACTTGTTGGATCTATAACGATTCCCGCAAACGTAGCCGTGGTCCGCTGAGCCAGAGAAGCACTCGCCATCCCGATCAACATCGCTGCGAACACAAGAAAGGTTCTGCAAATGTTGGAACGCATTCTTCCTCCTCCTCGTCACCTTGTTTCTCACCAAAAACGTGCCTAACGGTCGAAAAGGCAATGGGAACCAGCCGCGGATTACGCGAATTACGCGGATGCCGATTTCCAAGCTGTCCACTGAGCCTCAGCGCTGCATCCGCGTAATTTGCGTAATCCGCGGCTGATTCCGCGTCTTCGTGCCGGAACTGGTCAGAAATTCGGATTAAGACTGATTTACGTTAATTCGATTGTGGCTACGTTCGATCAAAACGGCAGGCAGGTCAAGTAGTTTTTGAAGATCCTAGGTACGCGTCGATGCTTCCCCTGGGGGCCAAAGTAATCGACCCTCCATCCCGCCTGCAATGACAAGCGTCTGGCCGGTGATATGGCCGGCGAGGGCGTCCGAAGAAAGGAACACGGCCGCGTTGGCCATGTCGGCAGGCTGCCCCAGCTTCGGCAATGCCATCGTTGAAGTAACTTTGCGGACAGCCTTCAGATTCTTGAGCCTGTCCGCCGT